>NZ_BRCG01000003.1:0-281779 GCF_023708005.1 Pseudarthrobacter sp. NCCP-2145
CCGCTCCCCATTGGTGGTGACGCCCATAACGACGTAGAACGGGGTGTTGCGCACCTGCCCGTCACGGACCTTGACCACGACCGCATCAACGAACAGCACCGGATAGATCGGATCCAAAGGCCGGGCCGACCATTCGGCCAGTTCTCCGGCGACTTTCTCCGTGATGCGGCTGATGGTGTCTTTAGAGACTCTGGCCCCGTAGACCTCCTCGAAGTGGGCGGCGATTTCCCCGGTCGTCAGCCCCCGGGCAGAGAGGGAGAGCACGATCTGGTCGATCCCGTCCAGACGCCGTTTCCGCTTGGGCACGATCACCGGTTCGAACGACCCGTCTCGATCCCGGGGCACCTCAATCTCGACCGGACCGATCTCGGTCAACACGGTCTTTGACCTGGTGCCGTTGCGCATGTTGGCTGCGATCGGTGTCTGGCCGTGCTCGTGGCCGAGGTGCTCTGTCAGCTCGGCTTCCAGAGCGGTCTCCAGCACATTTCTCGTGAGTTGGTTCAGCAGCCCGCCCGGGCCTACCAGGCTCACGCCCTGTTCCTTGGCCTGCGCGAGCAACCGCTCCGCAAGCTCCTTCTGATCGATGATCTCTCCCGTCACAGGATCGATCATCACCCCTGCCATCTCGGACGTGGACTCTGACACGGCCGTCTCCTTTCGGATCAGGCCGGACTCCACACACCGTTATTCAGACAGTCCCTCCTTCGGCTGGCCGCATCGATCAAGACCGGCACCGTGACGGCCTCCTTGATGATGCGCAAGCTCGGTGCCTACCCGCGCCAAAACGGGCTCGCCACCGCGCTGCGGGAACTGGGCAGACTGGAACGGACCCTTTTCCTGCTGGATTGGCTCCAAGATCCCGGCTTGCGTCCCAAGGTGACTGCCGGGCTGAACAAGGGCGAGGCCCGGAACACCCTGGCCCGGGCAGTGTTCTTCAACCGCCTCGGAGAGATCCGCGACCGGTCCTTCGAGCAGCAGCGCTACCGGGCTTCAGGGCTGAATCTTCTCACCGCAGCCATCGTTCTCTGGAACACCGTCTACCTCGACCGGTCCATCACTACCCTGAACAGCGACGGCAAGGCCACTGACCCGGAGCTGCTGCGGTTCCTCTCGCCCCTGGGGTGGGAACACATCAACCTGACCGGCGACTACACCTGGCCCCGCGCCAACCACATCAAACCCGGCAAATACAGGCCGCTACGACGCTCGGCAAAACCTTAGCGTCGGATATTTCACTTTTTCACAAGCCGCCCCTAGTCCCGGGGAGGTCGGTGACCGCCACGGCGGTGCCTGACCCCAAGCGCGCTGCGAGGTGGTCGAACATCGCCTTCCCCGGCGATACGCAAGTTTCTGGTCGCTCTGGATTTGGGTGCAGGAGTCATTACCCACGGGGATGCGTGGGGCCGCCGTTTAGTTTTTGGCGTCATCCGCGGTCAGGAGTTGCGCGATGCGGTAGGTGACGAGTTCACGCATGACAAGTCCGGTATTTGTGCGTTTGACGCCGTCAGTGCCGAGGATTCGCCCGGCGATGCGGTACAGATCGTCCGCGTCGCGGGCGACCACGTGGACCAGCAGATCGCTGACTCCGCTCAATCCCTGTACTTCCAGGACCTCTGGTATCTCGCCAAGGGCCTTGCCTACAGAGGCCAGTTTGCGTTGCGTGACCTTGGTAACGACGTAAGCACTCAGTGGGTAACCGAGGAATGCGGGGTCGATTCTGCGCTCGAAGGAGCGCAGCGCTGCTTCTTCCGCATATCGGGCGAGCCGGGAACGGACGGTATTGCGGGCGAGTCCCGTGGACTCGGCAACGGCGATGTTTGTGGCGTCAGGGTCGGCGATGAGCGCTTTTAGCAAAGCCGCATCGATGGGGTCAGCCTTCCGGTGTGTGGTCATTTTGCTTAGTCTCCTGAAACGGTTCGGGTGATCAAATGCGCATTTTGCTCATTTTACACAACACAGCTTGCGCAGAGTGTTTATGCATGGTGGACTTATGAGCAATCCCCGCCGCGGTATGAGCGATCACTGGCTATCTGCCACCGGTCAGCTGGGGGCAGCTTCACGAGAGCTGCCCCTCCCCGTCCACCCCCTGACGGGTCTTTTAAACCCCTCCTCGATTTCCCCCGAAAATTATTAGTTGAAGGCACTCTTATGAACCTGAGCCCTGTCAGTGAGGATGTGGCGGCGGATGCTGCTTCGTTCTACGGCGATCCGCGTTTGGATGCCTTGGCCGCGATCGAGCGTCGTGTGTTGTGGCTTTCGACCTCGATCATTCACCACGCGAATCGGGTGCGCCCGAACGTGTCCGGGATCAAGGTCGGCGGGCATCAGGCTTCGAGTGCCTCGATCGCCACGATCATGACCTCGCTCTGGTTCGGCCAGCTCCGTCCGGAGGACCGGGTGTCTGTGAAGCCGCATGCCTCCCCGGTGCTGCATGGGATCAATTATCTGCTGGGCAGCCTGGAGGAGAAGTACCTCACGACGCTGCGGGAGTTCGGCGGGCTTCAGAGTTACCCGAGCCGGTCCAAGGACCCGGACCCGGTGGACTACTCCACCGGTTCGGTCGGTATCGGTGCGACGGCGCCGATCTGGGGGGCGATCTCGCGGCGTTACACCGAGACGGTGAGCGGGGTCCCGAGCCGGGGGCGCCAGTATTCGCTCGTCGGTGACGCCGAGCTGGACGAGGGGGCTGTCTGGGAGACTGTCCTGGATTCCAATGTTGCCGATCTTGGTGAGATCGTGTGGATTGTTGATCTGAACCGGCAGTCCCTGGACCGGGTCGTGCCCAACATCGCCGCGGGCAAGTTCGAGCGTCTGTTCGCGGCTGCCGGCTGGCAGGTCATTACCGTGCGCTTCGGGCACCTCCTGGAAAGCCTCATGGCCCGCACCGGAGGCGATGCCCTGCGGGAACGCATTGTTGAGATGTCCAACCCGGAGTACCAGCGGCTCCTGCGTTGCTCCGCCGAAGAGCTGCGCCGCCGCCTCCCGGGTGAGGGCGCAGGGAGTGAGGCCATCGCCGGCCTCATCGCGGGCGTCGAAGATGAGGTGTTGATCCGGGCGATCAGGAACCTGGGCGGCCACGACCTGGCCGCGCTGCGCGAGGCCTACTCGCAGATCGATGACACCAAACCGACCGTCATCATCGCCTACACCGTCAAGGGCAACGGCCTGCCCACCGAGGGCCACCCGCAGAACCACTCCTCGCTGCTCACGGTCGAGCAATACCGGCAGCTCGCAGACCGGATGGGTGAGAACCCTGATGCCCCCTGGACGCGTTTTGACCCCTCAAGCCCCGAGGGGCAGCTGGTCCGGACAACGGCTGAAACCCTCCATCGCGACACCCAACCGGTCGTGGCGCCGCCGACAGTTCCGACTGATTTCGGCCGGACCCCCTCGGGCACGGCAACCACGCAGGCCGCACTCGGGCGGGCGCTGCTTGACCTCAAGCGGGCCGCGCCCGAGGTCGCCCGGCGCGTCGTGACCGTCAGTCCCGACGTGAGCTCCAGTACCAACCTCGCCGGCTGGGTGAACAAGGTCGGCGTGTGGTCCGTTGAAGAGCGCCAGAACTGGTTCAGTGACGACGCCGAGACCGTGATGCACTGGCGGGAAAATCCCACCGGACAACACATCGAACTCGGCATCGCCGAAGTCAACCTGGTAAGCCTCCTGGGCGAGCTCGGCGCGACCTGGAGCCGCTGGGGCCAGCCGCTTTTCCCGATCGGTGTGCTCTATGACCCGTTCGTCGAACGCGCCCTCGAACCCTGGTCCTACGGTATCTACGCCGGCGGGCAATCCATCCTCGTCGGGACACCGTCCGGTGTCACGCTAGCCCCCGAAGGCGGGGCACACCAGTCCATCAAGACCCCCTCCATCGGGTTGGAACAGCCCGGGTGCACCAGCTACGAACCGGCATTCGCCATCGACGCCGAATGGACGCTGCTCGCCTCCATGTCCCAACTCGGCCGACCCGAGGGCAAATCCGCATATCTGCGGCTCTCCACCAAACCGGTCGACCAGCAGCTGGCCGCCGTGCCCGAGGACCCGGCCGCCCGTGAGCGTCGCCGCCGCCAGGTGGTTGCCGGCGGTTACGTGCTGCGCGCGGCCACCGACCCGTCCGCGACGATCGTCACCATGGGAGCCCTGGTCCCCGAAGCACTGGCAGCCTCCGAACGCCTCGCGGCCCACGGCACCCCGGTCGACGTCGTATGTATCACCAGCCCGGGCCTGCTCTACGAAGCACTCCAGGGCCGCAACGGACAGAACCAGGACGCACCCTCCTGGATCCTGGACCAGATCCTGCCACCAGAACGTGCCGTTCCCATGGTCACCGTACTCGACGGACACCCCCACACACTCGCGTTCCTCGCCGGCGTGCACCAGGTCAAAAGCCGCAACCTCGGCGTAGACAGCTTCGGCCAGGCCGGTGACATCGACGACGTCTACCGCTACCACGGCATCGACGTCGACAGCATCGTCCGCGCCACCCTGGACCTCACCCAATGACAGACACGACGACAACGACGTTCACTCTGCCAGCGATGGGAGCGGGCGGAACGGTCGCGCCCCTTTCGCGCTGGCTGAAAAAACCAGGAGATCCGGTCACCGACGGCGAGCCGTTACTCGAGGTGGCGACGGACAAGGTCGATACCGAGATATCTGTTCCCTTCTCAGGCACGCTGGTCCGTATCCTCGTCCACGAGGAGGACGCCGTCGAAGAGGGAACCGAACTAGCCGTCATCGAACACCTGACGATCGCGCAGCCGGCTTCTGTTCCCCAGCCGCCGCCCGTGGCCGGCCCCTCCCAGGACAACCCGTCGGCCACCGCCAGGGCGTTTTCCCCGGAAGCCGGCCCCGGAGCTGGTGGTTCTGTCACCGGCCCCTCCCAGGGCATACCGGTTCCGTCCTCACTCGCGCCTGCGGTATCTTCCGTTTCTGTCGCCGTCCGGGCCGGGGAGCGCCGGGAGAAGCTCACGCCGATCCGGCGCGTGATCGCGGACAGGATGATGGAGTCAACAGCGCAGCTGACCACTGTCGTGGAGGTCGACGCGTCACCGCGGTTTCCAGGATGAGAAAGAGCTACAAGGCCGAGGGTCGCAAGATCTCCTACCTTCCGTTCTTTATCAGGCCGCCGTCGAGGCTCAGCAGGTCTATCCGGTGTTCAACACCACGACCGCGAACAGTGGCACGGAGCTCGTTTACTATGACTCGGTCAACCTGGGCATCGCAGTTGATTCGCGCAAAGGACTGATGGTTCCTGTGGTGCGCAATGCCCAGACGAAGGGCGTTGACGAGATCGCCGCGGCTGTGGACGATCTCGCCGGCCGGTGCGTACCGGCAGCATAACTCCCGGTGACATGGAGGGCAGAACTTTCACGATCACCAACACCGGCAGTAGGGGCTCGCTGTTCGATACCCCCAACCTTAACTACCCGCAGACAGCAATCCTCGGCACCGGGGCCGTTGTGGAACGCGTCGTGCCTCTCCCCTCAGAGGATGTCTGTATCGGGCATCAGATCCTTTGTCTACCTGGTCCTGACCCACGACCACCGGATCGTCGACGGAGCAGACGCCGCCCGCTTCCTCTCACAAATCAAGACACACATCGAAACAGGCGCGGCCGACGGAATCTCTAAGCCGTGGATCCGGTGTGGGCCAACGAGAGGCTATGGATTAAGCCAGCCGCCAGAGCGAAAGGAGCACCGGCATGAGCCTGCACCAACAGTCCAGGGACAGCGTCCTCCTCAACGGGCGGGGCTACAACCGCGTCGGCGAGGCCGCGAAGGAAACGTTGTTAGCCCTGACCATCCAGAATCCTACGGCTACCGGGGCCAGCCAAACGCTCCTCATGAAGCAGTGGAAGCGCCTCTGGCCGCAGGAATTTGTCGAGCTTCGCCGCGGTCTCCAGGTAGTTGGCACCGGATGGGTTGATGAAGTCACCCGGGACGGCAGTATCATCTGGATCCATCTGAGCGGCGGATGGGGTCGGGTGATGATCCACGAGGGCGGCGACGGGATCGACATGCCAAGATTTGAGATGGTAAATGTTCCTGCTGAAATGTCGGCCATGCCCAGCTTCCTGACACGGGCCTTCTCGACAGCTTCCTGCAGGAGCAGTCCGGCACCTAGCGTGGTCGGCACCGGAACCCCTAAACTCTGGGGACTGCATTGATGAATCCGGGCCCAACCGGGCGATGTTCGTGCGGGGTTGGAGGCCTTATCTCGGCAGCACAATTCCGAGCCGGGCCATCCGTCTGTAGATGGTGGCCCGGCTCAATCCAAGCTCGTCGGCCGCCATCCCGACGGTGATTCCCGGTCGGGAAAGGCACCGGACAATTTCGTCGCGTTCAAAGGACTCGATTCGCGTGAGATGAGGGCCGGGTGGCCCGGCTAGCGCGGGTGGCAGGTGCTGGACATCGATTGTCTCGGTGCGCAAGGACGCGGCATGAATCACACGGAAAAGCTCGTCGATGTTCCCCGGCCAGTCGTAGCCGGTCAGTACCCGTTCCGCTGCGGAGCTAACGTCCACCTCACGCAGACGGGTCTGGCGGGCGGCGTATCGGGCCAGTGGCATAATGTCGCCGCTGCGCTCCCGCAGTGACGGGACCGATACGACCGTGTCGACCATGGCGCCGAGTGGTTGCGGGATCGCGGCCAGGTCATCGGAAGTGACTGCCCAAACCAAGGCAGGAGGGCTGCCGTCGGAAGCCGGCCGCAGTGACCGCAGCGCAGCGGTGGCACGCTCGTGCAGAGCCTGGGCGCCCCACGCGGGGAGAGCATCGACGTTCTCTACGATGACAGCGGTTTCGGGTTTGGCCAGTTCGGGGGTCCAGAGGGACAGCCACGCTTCGACGTCCTCGGGAGCGGGCGCCGCGGCGCACAGGATGCGGCTGCGCGGGTGCGCTTGGCGCAGTGCCTGGCCCAGGAGGGTGGCACGTCCTGTGCCTGGCTCACCGACCGCTGCCACCACTCGGCCCGCTGCCAGGGCCCGTGTCGCCTGATCGAGTGCGTCGGTCCACACTGATGACATTGCTCGCAAAGTTCCCGAGCCGGGTTCGAACCGGCCCCGCTGAACCCGGAAGACCCCGCCGCGCGGTGCGGGTTTTCTTGATCGTCCCTGGGACCTGGCAAGCATAAGCGTGGACGTGTTGCTTGCCGCGGACTGTGCCAGGGCAAGCAGGAGTTCCGGTGAAGACTTGGACCAGGTGGTGATGTTGACGCTGCCTTCCAGGCGGCCGGTGACGGGATCCAGCACGGGAACTGCGGCGCACGTGTAGGTTCGTAGGCTGGCGCTGTAGTGTTCCTCGGCCCGCACGAGTGTGGGCGTGCGGTCGGCTAGGGCAAGCCCCAACCCGTTCGTTCCGGCGTCCCGTTCCGAGAACGCGAAGCCTGGTGCCAGGTACACCTTGTCCAGTGCCCGCAAAAGCGAGGTGTCGCCGCTGAACCGGTTGAGGACGAGCCCGTCTGCGTCGGTGAGCATGAGGCTGAGAGGTTCGTTAGCCAACGTGCTGTGCAGCCCGGTGAGGACTTCGCGCCCGCACTGGAAGAACAGCGAATCGCTCTCGATGTTACCGGCCCACGCCGGTTCTGCGGTTTCGGCCGAGACCCCATATTCTTCACTGCGCTGCCATGACGCGAGGAGTCGCTTGGCGGCAGTCATGATCTGGCCAGGTTGGGCCTCGCGGGCCAGCCTGGCGAGTCGTTCATCTTGGTTCGGCGCCATTGCCGCCTCCTTGGTTCTGTCACTCGAGAATACTGCGAGCCGGGAGTCCCGGCCGCATGGCGTGTCTCAAATTGAGACACCAGTCACACGCCTGGAGCCGTTGACCGGGCCTAACGTCATGGGGGACGCGACTATGGCAGTCGCGGAAGGAGAGACCAGACATGTACAGCAAAGACGGCGAAAACTACTTCATTGTGGACGCCCACATCGCCTTATGGGACGCCCGGCCGGAGAACCAGCGCAACATTCACGGCAAGCAGTTCATCGACTGCTTCTACGACTATCACCGCAATCTCTCCCCGGAGGCGGAGCAGTGGTCCTACGAGGAGTACCTCTACCAAGGCGGCGAACGCCTCATGAAAGACCTGTTCGACGACGGTTACGTGGATCACGCGATCTTCCAGCCGGCCTACCTCGGAGAGTTCTACAAGAACGGTTTCGCGCAGGTCCAGGAGGCCTACGGCCTCGCGGCCGCCAACCCGGACAAGCTCACCTACAACCACTGCTACGATCCCCGGCACGGGGAGGCCGGCCTCGACCGGCTGCGGGCCGACCACGAAAAAATGAACTTCACCGGCGTCAAGCTCTACACCGCCGAATGGCATGGGGAATCGCGGGGCTACAAGCTCTCGGACCCATGGTCGTACCGGTACTTCGAGGAGTGCCGCAAGCTCGGCATCAAGAACATCCACATCCACAAGGGGCCCACCATCCGCCCGCTGGACCGGGACGCCTTCGACGTCGCGGACGTCGACCACGCCGCCTCGGATTTCACTGACCTCAACTTCATCGTCGAACACGTTGGCCTGCCCCGGCTCGAAGACTTCTGCTGGATCGCCACCCAGGAGCCCAACGTCCACGGCGGGTTGGCCGTCGCGATGCCGTTCATGCACACCCGACCCCGATACTTCGCCCAGATCATCGGCGAGCTCATCTACTGGATCGGGGAGGACCGGATCCAGTTCTCCAGTGACTACGCACTCTGGACGCCACGCTGGCTGATCGAGCGGTTCGTCGATTTCCAGATCCCGGAGGACATGACGGAGTACGCGCCGCTCACGACAGTTCAGAAGAAGAAGATCCTCGGGCTCAACGCAGCCAAGATGTACAACATCCCCGTCCCCGCAGAGCTCCAACTACCGAACGCAGAAGAGACCGCAACCGGACCCCGCCAGCCGGAACGGGCCGACCTGGCCGGCGTCCGATGACTGCCGTCCACGCGGAACCTTGCGCGGCCCGGGCGACCAGCAGGGTCACCAAAGAAGACGTTCGCGTTGCGCTGGGCGCCGTTCTCGATCCAGAACTCGACGAGCCGATCACGGACCTTGGATTCGTCCGCTCGTTGGAGGTCGCGGCCGGCAGTGACGGTGCCGTTGTGAGGCTTCATCTGCGCCTGCCCACCTCGTTCTGCTCACCGAATTTTGCCTACCTCATGGCCTCCGACAGCAAGGACGTCATCACGGCACTCAAAGGAGTGGCGAGCGTTACCGTCGAACTCGACGACCACCACGACTCCGACCTCATCAATGCCGGCTTAGCCGCCGACGCCGGCTACCGCGGCACGTTCAAGCACGAGGCGGAAGACAGCCTGGAGGAACTGCGATGGACATTCCGCCGGAAGGCACACACGGCCGCCATGGAACGATGCCTCACCGAACTCCTGCGGTCCGACCCCGACCTTTTGGAAACGGACATGGGGAACGTGCGTCTCTGGGACCTTCCGGAGGGGAGGAACAAAGAGGCACTGCTGCGCAGACGCACCGCCCTCGGCCTGCCGGGAGGAACGAACTCGATTGTCCTGGTCAACCACGAAGGCCACCCCTACCCCGCCGAGGCGGTGCCCATGGCATTGCGCCGTGCCCGCTCGACACGCATTTCCATTGACGGAAACGCCCACTTTTGCCGCGGCCTGCTCCGCACCCGCTATGACGGATCCGGCGCAGACCAGACCGCCCGGCCCGAAGGCGCCGAAGCCACCCCCAACCACGAACAACTTCCCTTTACAGTCAAGGAGACCCACCAATGAACACCATGCGAGCCGTCCAAGTGGTCGGCTACCACCAGGAACTCAAGATGGCCGAAGTGCCGGTCCCCAGCGTCACCGGCCCCCTGGACGTCGTGGTCAAAATCGGCGGGGCCGGAGTGTGCCGAACGGATCTGCACATCCTGGAGGGCCAGTGGGCTGACAAGTCCCACGTCCACCTGCCGTACACGATCGGCCACGAAAACGCCGGCTGGGTCCATGCAGTCGGGAGCGCCGTCACCAACGTGAAGGAAGGGGACAAAGTCATCCTTCACCCGCTCATCACCTGCGGCCTGTGCCGAGCCTGCCGCTCGGGCGACGATGTGCACTGCGAGGAGAGCAAATTCCCCGGCATCGACACCGGCGGAGGGTACGCCGAGTACGTCCTGACGTCCGCGCGCTCCGTCGTCAAAATCGACGATGCCCTGGAACCGGCCGACGTCGCCGCCCTGGCCGACGCCGGCCTGACGGCCTATCACGCGGCCGCTAAAGCAGCCAAGCGGCTGACAGCCCGGGACACCTGCGTGGTCATCGGAGCCGGGGGCCTGGGACACATCGGAATCCAGGTCCTCAAAGCACTCACCCCCGCCCGAATCGTGGTCGTCGACCGCAGCGCCGCCGCCCTGGACCTGGCAAGAGAGATCGGCGCGGACGCCGGCGTCCTCGCCGACGGGTCGCAGATCGACCAAGTCCTCGCACTCACCGGCGGAAAGGGCGCCCAGGCGCTGATCGACTTCGTCGGAGAAGGCGGCGCAACCGCTCAAGGGCTTGCAATGCTGCGCCAGGCAGGGGACTACTACGTCGTGGGCTACGGCGAGAACATCAACGTCCCCACCATCGACATCGTCTCAGCCGAGATTAACATCATCGGCAACCTCGTCGGCTCCTACAACGATCTGCAGGACCTCATGGCCCTCGCCGCACGCGGGGCCGTCACCCTCCATACCCAGAAATACACCCTGGACGACTTCCAGGACGCGATCAGCGACCTCGAAGCAGGCCTGGTGCGCGGCCGGGCCATTCTCGTGCCCTGAAAAGCTCACCCGGACTTCAACACATCACAAGGAGCATGAAATGAAACCGTACATAGGCGTGGGGTTATCTGTCGGCATACTGGCCGGCATCTGGACACAAGTAAGCATCGAACTGGGCCTCATCACCTGGGTGGCCTTCATAGCCTGGGCATGCTTCTTCGCCGCAGGCGGAGGAGCCCACGGATTCAGAAACGGCCTGGCGGCCAATCTGTCAGGAGTCGTCTACGGCTGGCTTGTCGCGCTGCTGACCACCGTGGCGGACTTCCCGGGCGTCCTGGCCGTCGGCGTGGGCGTTGCAGCCCTGGCCATGTGTCTGCAGGCAGGATGGGCCCCGCTGTCATTCATTCCAGGAGCTTTCGCCGGCACTGCTGCGTTTTTCGGCACAGCGCTCTCATTCTGGCCCACCGTAGCGGCGCTCGTGATCGGCGCAGGCCTGGGTTGGGCCTCGGCACTCATCGGCGACCGGCTGCAGCGACTCCTCATCAAACCAGAGGCTGCCGCAGGAGCCCGCGATCCTAACCATCCAGTGCAGACAGCCTGACCGTCATCTCGGCCGACCGGGCCGTCTCGATCCGGGCGGCCCACGAAGGACCCGAAATTGATCTTCATCACCGCAAAATCCCAGGTCAAACCGGAGCACGCGGAGGCCTGGCCCGAAATCGCCAAGGACTTCACCGATGCAACCAACGCAGAATGCCCGTTCGGGTGACGGCCTGGCGGTCCCGGTAAGATCTCTCAACAAAAACAGCCATTGAAATGGTGCCGGTTCCTGTGAAAACCATGCGCCACCCCAACGGCCGACAGCTGCTATGTCAGTCGTTTCACCCCGGCCGCGGGGCTGAACGTAGTTCTGTTGCGAAGGAGAGCCACCCTCACTGGTGATCCGCGACGTGCAGCGGGTCTTAGGGCTGCTCTCCCACGGGCCCTCGCCCCTGGGGTAGCAGAACGATGCCTCCGGTGAATAGAAGCCCCATGTCACCTGAAGTGGGTCCGCAGGACGCAGCGCATAGACGGGATGGGTGGTGGGGTCAAGGAACTCGAAGCTGGTCACCCCCCAGCCTTCGGCCAGCGGAGCCTGGAAGGGATATATGCCGGTGGTCAATGTTTCTTCGACGCTGGCCAGGTAGCGGAGCTGGCCACGGCGGACGGCGGAGATGCCACCGCCCACAGCAACGGTCGTCCGAATGATCGGGGCACCGTTGGCTTCCTTTGTGGCAGTGAATGGTCTCGATCACCGATCCGTGCAGTCCGTCGAGAACGTCCTGGAAACTCTCGCCGGGTACGACGTGCACCCTCTTGACTCCGTGGGCGAGCAGGCTGTCGACAATGACATGTGCAGCAGTTTTGGACCAGGATGCTGATCGAAGTGGCCTGGTACTGCGTTCGACCGTCGTTTGGGTCATCGTCTGGTGGTGCTTTCTGTCGTTGGTGTCAGGGGCATCGCAGCGGACGTCGTTCTCTTGTCTTGCCAAGCGGAGTTCGGACGCCTCGCCCCATGCATTGTTCCGTGGTGGAGAGGCTGACGGAAAGGCTCCGGGCTTCACAGTGATTGAAGCCCGGAGCCTTAGATATCCGGTTGCTACTTTTCGTTCAGTGGGAGGGGATCGTTCTCAGAATCCACGTGCTCTTGCGTCATCGGTGACCGCAATCGCTACATTCAGTGTTGTCGGTGCAGCAGAGTGGGCATAGGTGTGACGAACCATAATTGTGGGCACTCCTATGTGTGGCTGCACAGGTTAATGTCCGAGTGCTTCAGAGTCCTGCCGCCGTGGGGGCTCTCTTGCCGGGCTGGTTCCTCGTAGAGAAGACCTGGCCCGGGCTCGCTCGCAGGAACGGAATCCAGGCATGCTGTTCTCTACGCTAAGTGGGGAATAGAGCGTCGGTGACATGTTAGCGGGATGCAATGCCTTAGCGGGATGCATTGCCGGTGGTTTTCAGGTGCCAGATCCTGAGGGTCAGATGGTTGTCGAGTTGACGTGTGGCGTCGAGCCAGTCTTCGCCGAGCAGGAGAGCGATGCGTTCGAGGCGCTGTTTGACGGTGTTGCGGTGGATGAAGAGGCTTTCAGCAGTTCGTGCCAGGTTGTGGTGTGCTTCCAGGAACGTCCAGGCTGTCCGGGTCAGTTTGGTGTTGTGTTCACTGTCGTGGTCGATGAGCGGCTGGATCTGTGAGTAGAGGCTCTCTTGGGCTCCGGTGGAGTGGACGGCGGCGAGCAGCAGTCCCAAATGCCCGAGCTGGTCTCCGTCCAGGAGCTCGCCGCGTCGTTCCAGGACCAGCAGGCTGGACAAGGCTAGTTCAGCCTGATGGTTCGCCCTTTTTACACCGGCCAGTCCGTCGGTAGTGCTGGCGTGTCCGGCGGTGGCGGGAATTCCACTTTCCTTCAGTTTGGCCATCACCGCTTCGGTGAGGGTTTTGCTGCCGGAGACCAGGACACATATGCGGGATCCTCGGCGGGCGATAAGTGCCTTTGCCGGGCCAAGGCCCTCACGGATGGTTTTCTCGACGCGGGCGTAGTCTGCGCCGGCGGAATCGAAGACGGCGACCGTCATTTCTCCGTTGGGCCGTACTCCAAAGCGTGCAGTCCTTTGCTGGATGAGGTCCAGTGGGACGTCTCGGTCAGAGAGGAGGTCATCGAGGACTTCGAACTGAAGCCGTTGCGCCGAATCGTGTGTGGCCTGGTCAAAGAGCCGTAGGACTGTGAGGAAGACTGCCAGTCTTTCGGCGATGGAGCGTTGGCTTCCGTTCAGCGGGCCGCGGGCGACGAGGGTGGCCAAATGCTTCGGGCCTGCTTGGGCTGGGACCAGGACCAGTTCTTCATTATTGGTGACGAAGATGTGTGGGCGCCCGGTGGCCACCGCTTGGGCAACAGTCGATTCGAACGTCGCTTGCTCACCCGCGCCTCTGAGCAGTGCACCAAGCGGGGCGGTACCCGGATGCAGCGATTCCAGGGGCTCTTCCTGCAGGATGCCGTTAGCAGGATCGAGTACCAGTATGTCTGTGCCCAGGATCTGCCGGGAGAGGGCGGCAAATCCTTCAAGGCCGCTCCCGCGGACCACGACCTCAATGAATCGTTCGTCGAGGTCGATGAGTCTCTGAAGGCCGCCCATCTCTTCGAGCCGGGTGCGGTTTTCGTTTCCCAGCCGTTGCAGGGCGGAGGTGGCTTCCGCGAAGCGCTGCGCATTGTCGATCGCGACGGCGGCATGCTTGCCGATCGCATCCACCAGGTCAACGAGCTCCGGCCCGTATACCCGGGGCATCCTGTCCGCGATAAGAAGTGCGCCGATGACCTTGCCGTAAAGGTGCAACGGAACCCCGAGTATCGCGCGCACTCCCTCTTTGCCGACGATGTTGTCGATATGCGGCAGATGCGAGATGGCGAGGTCGGTGAGGTAGTCCTCGGTCTGATACGGCGAGAGCCCGGCTGCGGCTTTCCCCAACACGCCGGTTCCAATCGGCATCCGGATGGTTCGGTAATCCTCTGTGGCAACGCCATCGGATTTCCTGATGTACGTCTCGTGTCGTTCGTAGTCGTTAAGACTGATGTACGCCATGTCGCTTCCGGCGAGGATGCGGGTGCGCTTCACGATCGCCAGCAAAACCGCCTCAACGTCCCTGATTCCCGTCAGATCCGTCGCGGTGTCATGGAGCGCCCGGAGCAGGTCCTCGCGTTGTCGCCGCTCACGGAGCCGGGCATTGATGCTCAGGGCAGCCCGTGCTGCGCTGTCGGTTACTTCATGCCTGTCGAGCGCCTCTTGCAACGCCTTCGCCAGGCTTTCATCAGTAATC
Source organism: Pseudarthrobacter sp. NCCP-2145 (assembly GCF_023708005.1). Lineage (NCBI taxonomy): Bacteria > Bacillati > Actinomycetota > Actinomycetes > Micrococcales > Micrococcaceae > Pseudarthrobacter > Pseudarthrobacter sp. NCCP-2145. Next base: position 14,559 of record NZ_BRCG01000003.1, read on the forward strand.
CCTGCTTCGATGCGCTCCAGCCATATACCCATGGTCTTCATACTTGTGGGCCTCGTCCCTATCTTCCGATCACGGTACAAGATGCATGTGCACCAAGCACAACTTTCTCTTCGAACAATAGTCATAAGCGATATAGGTAGCGTGTGGCGCAGCCCATAGTCTCGATGAAACGGATTCCCTACAGAAAGGATCGTCATGGGCGACGATATGAAACTGCATGTACTCTCCAGCGGGGTGATGGAGACCGATCACACCTGGCTGTTGCTCAAAGGCGGGACAACAATCATGGACCGCAACCACAAGAGCGCACCTCCGGCCTGGGGTGATTGCCCCACCCACGCGGTGCTCATCGAGCATCCCGAAGGTCGGGTGCTCTGGGACACGGGAGTGCCCCGCGATTGGGAGACGCGCTGGGCGCCAACAGGGTTCCAGGACTTCTTTCCTGTCAAGGAAGACCCCTCCGGTCCGGGCTACCTTGATTCGGCACTGGCCGAGCTGGAACTGGAACCGAGCGACATCGATATCCTGGTCCTTTCGCATCTTCATTTCGACCACGCGGCGAACGCGAAAATGTTCGACAACGGCAAGACCCGGATTATCGCCAGCATCGATGAAATCGAGGGCGTCAAGGGCATCTCCGGCGCCTTCCAGGGCGCTCACCTGGTTTCGGACTTCGATGGTCTTAACCTGGAACCGGTTGCCGGCGACGCAGAGATCCTTCCGGGTGTGAGTGTGATCGCCACCCCTGGCCACACCTGGGGCACCATGTCGCTGCAGGTCGATCTTCCCAACGATGGCACCAAGATCTTCACCTCCGACGCCGTCTATCTCGGAGCCAGCTGGGGTCCGCCCGCTGTCGGCGCCGCGATCGTATGGGACAACCTTAAGTGGCTCGAATCCGTGGAAAAGCTGCGCGGCATTGCCGAACGCACCAACGCGGATGTCATTTTCGGCCATGATCCGGAGCAGCGAAAAACGCTCAAGTTCGCGCCCGACGGTTATTACTCCTAAGCGGCGGGCCATGATCCTTTACGACGTGAAATGCGCCGACGGCCACCGCTTCGAAGCCGCCCTGCAGTCGATGTTCGACGACACACCGCCCTGTCGTGAATGCGGCGCTGCGACAGGCAGGGTTCCGGCGGCCGTGAGGCTGTCCGGCACCGCAGACCCTGGTCCCTCCCGCGAACAGATGCCCAACACGTGGCACGGAATCCGGCGGGGAGACCCGGAGACGGTTCGCGGATGGCATGGGTTGATGTCCAAACGGGAAAAGCTCGAAGAAAAATACCCGGAACTGGCCGGGGACCGCAGACCCGTCCTCGCCCACGAAGGAGTATTCGCGAACGCCCCCTTGAGAGCTGGAGACCCTCTGGCAAGTCAAGTTGCGGAAGCAACCTTCAAACCCGCGGCGCCTCCGCGGAATGGGGCTGGACAAAGTAAACAGACAGACCGAAAAGAAGCGGACAAATGAAGATCACCGGCGCAGTTCTTGAAGAAATCGGCCGTCCCCGCCCCTTCAGCGAATCCCGGCCTATCACCATCTCCGAGCTGGAGCTCGGAGACCCCGGGCCCACCGAAATCCTCGTGCGGCTCGAAGCCGCAGGGATCTGTCACTCGGATTTGAGCGTTGTCGACGGTAACCGGGTTCGCCCAGTCCCCATGCTGCTCGGACACGAAGCGGCAGGACGTGTTGTGGAGGTCGGCTCGGAAGTCGACGACTTGCGGCCGGGCCAACGTGTGGTCATGTCTTTCCTCCCCAGGTGCGAGCAGTGCGCCAACTGTGCCGAAGATGGCCGGTTGCCCTGCAGCGAAGGCTCCAAAGCCAACGGTGAAGGTGTCTTGCTGCATGGATCCATGCACCTCACCCGGGACGGCGAGAGAATCTTCCATCACCTCGGCGTTTCAGGCTTCGCCACCCATGCCGTCGTGGACAGGGCCTCCGCCGTACCCGTCGCGGATGACGTTCCCCCGGATATTGCCGCCGTTCTTGGGTGCGCCGTCCTTACCGGCGGCGGCGCCGTGCTGAACGCAGCGCGCCCCAAACCTGAAGACAGCATCATGATCGTCGGCCTTGGTGGCGTCGGCATGGCCGCGCTGATCACGGCTGTCTCCCAAAGCGTCTCGCGCATCGTCGCCGTGGACACGCTCGAAGAGAAACTAGAGCACGCCCGCCGCCTCGGCGCCCACGAAACCTACACCCCACAGCAGGTGCTCGAGCAGGGAATAAAGGCCAAATACGTCATCGAATGCGCGGGTAATCCGAAGGCCTTCGAAACTGCATTTGCCGCAACCGCGGTAGGCGGAACGACCATCACTGCTGGACTGCCCTCACCGGACGCCCGCGCGCAGATCCCGCCCATGACCATCACCGCCGAAGCCCGGACGATCATCGGCAGCTATCTCGGATCCGCCGTACCGTCGCGAGACATCCCGAAATATGCCCAGCTCTGGCGGGAGGGAAAGCTACCCGTCGAAGAACTCATCACCACCCGCATCGCCCTGGCCGATATCAACCAGGCCATGGACCAGTTGGCTGACGGGAAAGCAGTCCGACAGGTCATCATGTTCAACACCGATCACGACCACGCCAGCTAGAGGGCTCAGTCCCGGCAAAAACGACACCGGTCACCGGCAGGTCCCCCCTCCTGCCGGTGGCCGGTATTGGGATGCCACCAGTCCTCTGCGGCCATCAACGACAGGAAACCGACCGTGACATTCGAGCTCCGGACCTACAACGCCGCGGCGGGAAAGATGGGAGCGCTTCTGGAGCGCTTCCGCACCCACACGACCAGGCTTTTCCCCGACCACGGCATCCAAGCTATCGGCTACTGGATATCCGACGAAGACCCGGACACCCTGATTTATCTGGTGCGACATGAGGGCGACCCCGAATCAAACTGGGAAGGGTTTAAAACCGATCCCAGGTGGGTGGCTGCGCGCGCAGCATCCGTCGCGAATGGCGAACTCACCGACAACATCTCATCCCTGTACCTGACCGCCACGGATTTTTCGCCGCTTGGCCCCGCACAGTAGAACAGGGCTCACCGCCGACGACCCACTCCGGTGTCAAGATCTTAGGAGACAACAATGACAACAACTCCCCAGCGTGAGGCCGAGCTGCTGGCCTCGGTGCCGACGGGTCTGCTGATTGATGGCCGGTGGCGTCCGGCCGTGTCCGGGAAGACCTTCGAGGTGGAGGACCCCTCGACGGGGAAGGTGCTGCTGAGCATCGCCGACGCCGGGCCCGAGGACGGGGCGGCCGCCCTGGACGCGGCGGCCGCCGCGCAGGAGTCCTGGGCGAAGGTCCCGGCCCGTGAGCGCGGGGAGATCCTGCGCCGGGCCTTCGAGATGGTCACGGCCCGCGCGGAGGACTTCGCGCTGCTGATGACCCTGGAGATGGGCAAGCCCCTGGCAGAGGCCCGCGGCGAGGTCACCTACGGCGCGGAGTTCCTGCGCTGGTTCTCCGAGGAAGCAGTGCGTGCGTTCGGCCGCTACTCGGTGTCCCCGGACGGGAAGTCCCGCCTGCTGGTGACGAAGAAGCCGGTGGGCCCGTGCCTGCTGATCACGCCGTGGAACTTCCCGCTGGCCATGGCAACCCGCAAGATCGCCCCGGCCGTCGCCGCAGGCTGCACCATGGTCCTGAAGTCCGCGAATCTTACCCCGCTGACCTCGCAGCTGTTCGCCGCCGTCATGATGGAGGCCGGCCTGCCCGCCGGTGTCCTGAACGTCATCCCCACCTCTACCGCTGGTGCCACCACCGGCCCGCTGATCAAGGATTCCCGGCTCCGGAAGCTTTCCTTCACCGGGTCCACCGAGGTGGGCCGCCGCCTGCTCTCCGATGCCTCCGAAAACGTGCTGCGCACCTCCATGGAACTGGGCGGCAACGCCCCGTTCCTGGTCTTCGAGGACGCCGACATCGATGCCGCCGTCGCCGGTGCCATGCTCGCGAAGCTCCGCAACATGGGCGAGGCCTGCACGGCAGCGAACCGGTTCATCGTGCACGAATCCGTCGCGGCCGAGTTCGCGGAGAAGTTCGCCGCGAAGATGAAGGACATGACCACCGCCCGCGGCACCGAGCCGGAGTCCAAGGTGGGCCCGCTGATCGACGCGAAGAGCCGGGACAAGGTCCACGAACTCGTCTCCGACGCCGTGGCCTCCGGCGCCACAGCCGTCCTGGGCGGCGGGCCGGTGGAAGGCCCGGGCTACTTCTACCAGCCCACCATCCTCTCCGGCGTCACCGAAGGCACCCGCATCCTGTCCGAGGAAATCTTCGGACCGGTCGCGCCCATCATCACCTTCAGCTCAGAGGATGACGCGGTGCGCCTGGCCAACAACACCGAGTACGGACTGGTGGCCTACGTCTTCACCAAGGACCTGAACCGGGGCATCCGGATGGGCGAACGCCTCGAGACCGGCATGCTGGGCCTGAACGCAGGCGTGGTCTCCAACGCCGCGGCACCCTTCGGCGGCGTCAAGCAGTCCGGCCTGGGCCGCGAAGGAGGCCTCGAGGGCATCGAGGAATACCTCTACACCCAGTACATCGGCATCGCCGACCCCTACGCCGGCTAGTCGTCAGCAGCCAATGGGAAAATGACCGCCCCTGCCACCCCGAGGATTCTGGCACAGGCGCTCCGTCGTCATCCTGCCGGAGTCACGGGTTGCCCCGGCGCCCCGCAAAGTGGACTTGTCTGTAAGCCGCTTCTGAGCCGGACCAAGGGGGTTAGATGAGGAGCGGCACTATTCCCCCTGCGATGGTCAGTGCAGCAAAACCGGAAGAGAGCAAATGCCCGCATTGCCAAGTCGACCGTGTTGTCGCGAGGTCTCATTACGGCCCAATGGAGCGGGACTGGGGAAGTTGGGTCGTACGTGAGTACGAAGAAACCCTGCGGCGGAAACTTTCGTGCAACCTTGAACGTGCACTCTGTGAGAGCGGAACGCTTCGGAAAGGATGCGACTCATGACCATGAATGAAGAGACTGTTGATACCTGCCATGACCTCGCTGCCGGGGATCTCATCGCCGCCCGGTACAAGGGCTCCCTCGTCCACCGCGGGCGCGTGACCGAAAGGGTCCCGGATCACGGCCTGTTCTGGATCATGGACGAACTGACCGGCGGGCGGCGCTTGCTGGACATGGCTGATCTTAAGATCGGCCGGGTTAGCAGCGCCGGCATCGGATCGACCCCTGCCTGATCTACGCCACGTCGTGGAGCACAAGTTGGCGGCGGGGTCCTGCCCTGCACTTTGTCAGGTGAGAGGCGTCAGTTGAGTTCTGCTTGGCAAACCCGAACCCAGCCAACCAGCCCGTCCGTGCTCCTACTGGCATCCCTGCGGATTCAAAGTGAGCGTATTCATCCTGCGGTAGGGCCGCTTGGTCAGTGGAAATAGCAGCCGCAGAGCCAATCTCCCTACCGAACTTTGAGCACGCGATCGGGTTGTTTGGAGGGAAGGCGCAACGACCGGCCACTTCGGGCAATTTTTTTTCCCGAGTCTTGCAGGCGCCATGTTGACTCCTTGGCCTGTCCACCCTGTAGCCAATCAAGCCGTTCCACGGGGCGTTTAAGCTGACGTTCCAGCCAGTTGGCTGCGAAGTGGCCGTAGGTATCCGGCGCTTCCTCCAAGCCGATAATTGTGAGGCCATCTCCGTCGTAGACATGGTTGTCCAAGACGTGGCTATCTCCCCATTCACCTTCCAAAGTGCGGCCGCTGGGTCCGTCGTGCCAGTACGCAACCTGAAGTGTGCACGCGTCCGGCGTCTCGATACCAGGGACGTCCAGAATCACGACTAGCGGTTTGATGCGTGCGAACACTTTAAAGGAATCAAGCTTGGGGTTCGTCGGGGGCCAGCCGGCGATGCCGCGAGCGAGCTCCTTCAGGAACTTCTCCTCTTCGGGCGTGCGGGCGCGATCTCCTTGGAACTGGCCATGCACCGTCATGGTGTGAGCCTAGCGCAGGCTGACAGTCGTGGCGGAGGAAAGTGCGTGTAGTCGTGGCCCGAGCTGCGGCGGGAAGGTCATGGTTTGGTTCGGAGGTTGACGTAGCGGGACCAGGCGTCGCCTGCTGCGTCGGCGTGGAGGAACGCGATTTGATGGCTGTAGCCGAGGGCGTCGGCGACCAGTGGCGGCGGTGAGACTAACAGGTGTTCGTCCAGGGCAGTGTTTCGTGCGCCGCGCAGGTCGATGCCCAGGCTGCGGAGCCTATCCATGATGCCGTTTGGGTGAAGTGGTTGTCCGGCCCGGGTCCCCGGGAAGAGCCAAGGGCTTTGTGCGTCTGATCCTGTTCTGAGATTCGGACGGCCTTTAAGGTGCTCTCGAAGCAAGTCGGCGAAAGGTTCGGGAATGGGCACTGGATGCGGGCCGAAGGTGATCCACATGTTGCCGGTGCTTTCATTGGTTTCGATAGCGTCGGTCCGGAGTTTGGCGACCCGAACGAGCGGCTGGGCGTAGAGAAGCAGCAGGATGCCGGCGACTCGGTAGGTCAGGGACTCGCTGGTGCCTGTAAGCAGTTCCCGGAGCCAGGCCACGCGCTGGTCCTGGGTGATCGCGGGGCGGGTCTTGGCTGTGTAGTGGCCCATGTCCACTCGGTGGTTTGTGCCGGTGTTCTTGATGAAGACGATGAAGGTGCGGACAGCTTTTCTGGTCGTGGGACCGGTTGCGAGCCAGGTTTCGATGTCTTGTTGGGTGCAGTTCGCCGCTGTCCGCTGGTGGGTTTCCCAGAGCCAGTCCAGAAACTTGATGGTCTCCGTGATCTTCTGTTTGGCGGAGTGCACCGGGGCCTGGGCACTCTTCTCCGGTGTTGTCATGGATCGGATGCGCCGGAGGTGATGCCAGGTGGCGAACTGCGCGACGGGTTTGGCGACCTCCTCGGACAAGTCGCGGAGCTTGTCGTCAACCCAGGTCTCGAACCGGGCCAAATACGGGTCCTGGTAGGGGAGGAGTCCGTGATGAATGAACAAGGCGCGCAGGTGATTGGCTTCGCGGTTCGCTGACTCAGCCGCGGCATCGAGTCCTTCGTGCGTCAGCGGAGTCTCCCCGCTCGATAGAGAGCGGAGGAGGGCTTGGACTTTGGGGGAGCGCTTCCACGTGATGATGCTTTCAGGCCGGTCTGCTTTGCAGAGGACATCGACAATTCTGCTGGCTGTTTCGGGGTCGGAAGATTCTGTCAGCAGTTGCTCATTGAGGTCCTCCCGGAGGGCGCAGCGGGCGCAGATACCGCGTCGGTAAAGCTCACCTTCAACATTGCAGCGGGTGCAGTGAAAGTCATGGAGGATGCCGGCGCAGGGCGCGCAGCGGGGCCCTCCGCTGCTGTCCTGTGGTCCGGGTAGAAGTCTGTGCTGGCCGCAATCCGGACAGGTCCCGTGGGTGCGGGTGGCGGTGGTGAAGCAGGGCCCGCAGATTCGGCCTTCGGGCCAGGTGGCGCGTGTTCGGCCGGCGGCCCGGCCGCAACGTGCGCACGTCGCGGTCCCGGTGGTGCGGGGCCGGCCGCGGCTGGTGCTGCGGGGGCTGAGGCCTTCGGGTTTGTCAGTGGTCATCGTCGATGATGCGTGCCCGTCGTGGTCTGACGGTGCGGTTCAGGTCAACGACGTTGGGGGCGCTGGTTCCTGTCTTGCGGGCGCGGACGTCGGCGGCTGTGACGGTGATGAGGTCCTCGGGTCCGCAGGAGAAGATGTCGCAGATCGCCGCGATGACCTGCAGCGCAACGCGTTCGGGTTTCTGGTTGACGAGCCGGTAGACCTGTGGCCGGGACAAGGTGATGCCGCGCTCGGCCAGCAGGGGGATGAGGTCCGTGGTGTTGTGCAGTCCCCGCGCTGCCATGAGCTCAGAGAGCCGCCATTTGTATTCGACTTCGCGTCTCACCATTGACCCCTCATCTGCACGCCCAGGACTTCATCCATGGTGCGGTCCAGCGCCGCCCGGAGGGTCGCGTTGCGGAAGTCGTCGCTGACGAACTGGTAGATCCCGGTGGTTGAGGCGTGTTCGTGGCCCATCTGATGTTGCACGAATCTAGGATCCCATCCGTCCTCCAACAGGTGCGTTGCATAGGAGCGCCGGAGCGAGTGCAGGTCCAGGCCATCCAGCGGCAGGCCCAGCTCGGCCAGGTAACGTCGGAGCCGGCGCAGCAGGGTGGATTCACAGATCAGGCCGCCGCGTTCGCTGGGGAACAGGTCCAGGGTGTCGAGCGTGCCGCGTCCGTTGGCGAGCCAGTCCTCGATAACGCCGGCGGTCCAGTCGAAGACCGTCAGGACGCTGCGGGGCTTGTGCGGGGAGCCCTTGCGTGATTTGCCGAACCGGACCTTGCAGACCCCTGCCTTGCCGAACCTTCGTGCCTGGGGGTTGGCCGCAAAATCGATGGTTTGCAGGTGCCGGAGCTCGTTGAATCTGAGCCCGCATGAGTAGGCGACTTTCAGCATGACGGCGTCCCGGTAGGCTGCCTGCCAGCCTTTCTTGCCTGACGCGGCGATGAGTTCGACCTGGTCGTCGGCGTGATCGAACAGCATCTGCAGTTCCGTCTTTGTGAACGGCCGCTTGGAGGCGCGTCCTTCGTACTCCTGCGTGTGGGAGGCGGTGTTCCAGTCAAAGAAGACCTGAGACGGGTGTGTGCCGAAGCGCTGTTCGCAGACCTGGTCCCAGCCGTAGTCGGGGTTCGACACGTATGACGTGAACCGGCGGAGCGTCGACTGGTAGCCGCGGACGGTGGAGTGCTTCAGCTGGTGGATCGAGCGGAGGTCACCGAAATACTCCTCGACATGCTCCGGTGCCCAGTTCCAGGGGAACTCGTTCACATGGTTGACGAACCTGCGGACACTTGCGATTCCCTTGTTGATCGTGTCGAACTGGAGGTTCCTGGAGAGCTGCTGGTTGCGCCACCCGGTCAGCATGTCCTCAAGCGTCTGTTCCTCGGGATGCAGCAGCTGAACAGTGCTCAGCTGCAGCACACGCCCGGACGCGTCGACCGCCATTTTCGCCCCACAGTTCCATCGAAGTTTGTGCTCAAATCCTGAATCAATGATTCATCAAATGCATCATCAGCACAAAACCGCAGGTCAAACGCTTGTATTGGCCTCTTCGAGATTCGGCGTTGCAGCCCTCAGGAGCGCTTGGGCCGCGGCACATCAAAGCCGTCAGGCCGCAAATTCCGCGGAATCTCAAGGAAGTTAGAGAACTCCTTGCTGGTCCCGGGGGATCGCACAATTGATTCATCTGATGCAATACGCAGAGTACAGCTTGACATAACGTCGGTTATGGGCTGTCAAATCTTTCGCCCTTTCGGCCCCTGCCGCTAACCCCTCGGAGCACTTCCCAGAATGCGAAGCAGCTCACTGATCATCATCCGCAGCTCTTCGTACCCGTGTTGATAGAACAGTGGGGTCATCTGATGCAGGGGAGTGTCATCCAGTTCACGCAGCCGCCGCACGGCCTCTTCGATGACTTCCTGGTCGGTTTCGTAGACCGAACCGGGGGAGGGATGAGGCTCTTCATAACTTTCGTCGGAATCTCTCCCTCTTCGACGGCAGACTACCATTCAGCTCTTACGGGTGTGTATCGACGTAGATTCTAAATCGATCCACACCACGAGCACTCAGCAACAGCGACGCCCACGTCACCCAATAGGCGCCGGCCCCAGCTCATCGAGCAGCTTCTGCATGGCGACATACGCCTTGTTGCGGTAGGCGATCAGCTCGGGGGTACGCTCCGCGGGCACGTTGAGGAAACCGGCGCCGGTCTTGGTGCCCAGCTTCCCGGCCTCCACCAGATCGCTCAGGGTTTTAGGCGTGGCGAACCGTTCCGGGAACTCCTTCTGCAGGGACTTGTAGCAGAAGTTGTACACGTCCAGCCCGGCCATGTCGGCAATGGCGAACGGCCCGAAGAACGGCAGCCGGAAACCGAAGGTGGTGCGGACCAGGGTGTCCACGTCGTCCGCCGTCGCAATGCCCTGCTCCACCAGCTGCGCCGCCTCGTGGAACAGCGCATACTGCAGCCGGTTCAGCACAAAACCGGTGGTGTCCTTGACCACGGCGGTCTGCTTGCCGGCGGCATGGACCAGCTCGCGGACCGCGCCCACGGTGGCGGTGGACGTGCCGGCGTGCGGGATGATCTCCACACCGGGAATGAAGGGCGACGGGTTCGAGAAATGCACGCCCAAGAACCGTTCCGGGTTGCTGACGGGCGCGGACAGTTCGGCGATGGAAATGGTGGAGGTGTTGGAGCCGATGATGGCGTCCGGGCGGGCCGCGGCGCTGATGCGGGCCAGCGTCTGGTGCTTGACGGCCAGGATTTCGGGGACGGCCTCCTCGATGAAGTCCGCGTCCGCCACGGCCTCCTCGATGTCCTTCGCGGCCCACAGGTTCTGTTTCAGGATCTCGGTGGAACCGGCAGGGAACAGCCCATCGGACACGAACTGGTCGGACTCAACCAGGAGCCGGTCGTAGTTTCCCTGGGCCACCTCGGCGGACACATCGGAAAGAGCCACGCGGGCACCTCCCAAGGCCAGGACCTGCGCGATCCCGCCGCCCATGTAGCCGGAGCCCACGATGGCGATCTTCCGGGCCCCGGGAGCGCCAGAGCTGGAACCGATAGTTGGGTGGGATGAATTTTCGGTCATGATCAGACTGCTTTCGTGGGTTCGGGTTCGTAGGAGCAGATGGCGTCCACCTTCGCGGCGGAGGCCGAGGCCTCGTCAAACCGGTAGCCGAGCCACTCGCCCACCAGTTTCTTGGCCAGTTCCAGGCCGATGACGCGCTGGCCCATGGTGAGGACCTGTGCGTTGTTGCTCAGCACCGAGCGCTCCACCGAGTACCCGTCGTGGGCCGTGACCGCCCGGATTCCAGGGACCTTGTTGGCCGCGATGGCCACGCCCAGCCCGGTGCCGCAGATCAGCAGGGCGCGGTCCGCCTCGCCCTGGGCCACCTTGCGGGCGGCGCCGACGGCGACGTGCGGGTACGCGGTGGTGTCGCCGGCACCAACGCCCACGTCCAGGACGGACGCAACGCGGCTGTCAGCCTCGAGCATCGCCTTCAGCGCGTCCTTGTACTCGACGCCGGCCTCGTCGTTTCCGATGACGATCCGCCATCCCGCCGCAGCGCCGGCGCTCATGCCTGGGCCCCTTGTCCGGCAGCCACAGCGGCCGCCCTGGGAGAGGACACGGGTGGCGAAGACTCGAAGTAATCAGAGACCCGGGTGGCGATCAGCGCAAAGGACACCGCTCCCGGATCCGGGTGGCCCAGGCTCTTTTCGGCCAGCGGCCGCGCCCTCCCCTTCAGTGGGCGCAGGGATGCGGTGGCGTCAGCCGCCTGCCGGGCAGCGGTCACCGCCGAGGCCAACGCCCCGGTCACTGGCGTGCCGCCGTCGAACGCCGCAACGAAGGCGTTCCGGAAGGGAAGCAGTGCATCCACCATGGTCTTGTCGCCCACATCAGCCTTGCCCAGGGTGGTGACGGCGTCCGCGAAGGCGGTCACGGCGGCCGCCGCGTCCCCGCCGCTGTACGAGTCCTGGTTGCCGAGGGCCCGCCCGGCCGCCGCCAGGGCCGATCCCCAGAGCGCCCCCGACGTGCCGCCGGCGCGCTCACTCCACGCTTCGCCTGCCGCGGTGAGGACGCGGTGAACCGAAAGTCCCGCGCCAACAGCTTCGCCGGCCGCCGCCACCGCGGCGTCCACGCCCCGGCGCATGCCGACGCCATGGTCGCCGTCGCCGGCAATGGCATCCAGCCTGCCCAGTTCACGTTCATGGTCGACGACGGCGTCCCTCGCCTGGGCGAGCACGGCGGCTGCCAGCCGGCCCAGCCCGGCTGCTGCCGCCGTCGTATCTTCCCCCTCAGCGGCCAGGGCACCCTCCGGTGCGGCCACTTCCCGGCGTGCCCGCGGCGCCATACTGCCCTTGCGGTACCCGGGGGTGTCGGCCGGGGCTGTCCAGTAGCGCTCCAGTTCGTCGTCCAGCCACAGCAGCGTGAGGGACAGGCCGGACATGTCCAGGCTGGTGACCAGCTCGCCGCATTCCGGCTCCACGATGGTCAGGCCGGCGGCGGTGAGGAGCTTGTCGATCTTGCCGAACAGCAGGAACAGTTCCTCGTACTTCACCCGGCCTAGTCCGTTGAGGATGGCCACCACACGGTTCCCCGCATCATCGGGCTTGTCCCGGAGCAGGCCGGAAACCAGCAGTTCGGCCAGTTCGGACGCCGTGGGCATGGGGTGGTCCGAGATTCCGGGTTCGCCATGGATGCCCAGCCCGAGCGACATCCCGCCGGCCGGCACGTGGAACAGCGGTTCGGCAGCGCCCGGCAGGGTGCAGCCGTCGAACGCCACGCCGAGGGACCGCGTGCGGTGGTTGGCCAGCACGGCAAGCCGTTCGACGCCGTCCAGGTCCAGTCCCGCTTCGGCTGCGGCGCCGGCGATCTTGAAGACCGTCAGGTCCCCGGCGATTCCGCGGCGTTTCTCGATCTGGTCCAGCGGGGCGCTGGCGATGTCATCCGTGACCAAAACGGTGCGGGTCTCGATGCCTTCGGCGTTGAGGCGCTGCTGCGCCTCGCCGAAGTGGATCACGTCCCCGGCGTAATTGCCGTAGCTGAACAGCACTCCCCCGCCGGCGTTGGCCGCCTTGGCCACCCGGTACGCCTGCCCGGCGGACGGCGACGTGAAGATGTTGCCGCACACGGCGCCTGCGGCGAGGCCGGGACCCACCAGGCCGGCGAAGGCCGGGTAATGGCCGGAGCCGCCGCCCACCACCACGGCCACCTGGCCGGCGGGCACCTCGGTGGAGCGGACAACGCCGCCGTCCACCCTGGCCACGTAGCCGCGGTTGGCTGCCACCAGGCCGTCCAGTGCCTCCTCCGCAAAGTCTGCGGGGTTGTCAAAGATCTGGGTCATGGTTTCCTCATCGAATCCTTGGGTTGGGACAGGCGGTGGTGCAGCGGTTACACGCGGGCGGGCTGCGCCGGCTGCTGCCGGCCCTGGGCCACCTGGCTGCTGCCCAGGGCGTATCCATCGGTCTTGGGGAGGACATGCCGGCGGAGGTAGTCCTGGTTGCTGGCGGAGACACTCAGGCCGTCCCCGCCGTAGTGCTCGGTGCACAGGATGCCCTGGAATCCGGCTGCCAGGGCCACATTGAAGGCCTCCCGGTAGTTGATGAGGCCGCTCTCCATGGGAGACGGCATCGCCACATACATGTCCCGGGACGCGTCCTCGTCGCGGAGGTAGTTCTTCATGTGCCAGAAGTTGGCGTACGGGAGCGTTTTGGCCACCAGTTCCCGCCAGTCCTCCACCGGCCGGTGCAGCCGGATCAGGTTCCCAAGGTCCGGGTTGAGGCCCACATTCGGGAGTCCAATGTCCTGGACAAGGCGCACGGACGAATCTGCGGTGCCCAGGTACGTGTCCTCGTACATCTCGAGTGAGAGCAGGAGGCCCACCCCGGCGGCGTGGCGGCCGAGTTCCCGGAGGCGGGTGACGGCGTTGCCCCAGGTTTCCCGGTCTCCCTCGGGGTCCTTGTGCCCTTCAACCGTCCAGAACCACAGCTGTTTCTGCTGCTCCGGCGTGATGGCCTGGTGGAGTCCAAAGGAGACAACCTCGCAGCCCAGCTCCGCCGCTGCGTCAATGGTCCGGTGGCTGTACGCCAGGTTGGCTTCCCAGTTCCGCCCGTCAATGACGCTGCGGCGGATGGCGGAGACGGCAGGGGTGCCGATGCCCACGTCCTGTGCCGTCTGTTTGAACTCAGCCAGCCGGTCAGGGCTCAGGTCGCCCGGGCGGACCCAACTGTCCGTCAGGTCCGCGTTGGCGAACCCGGCCTCCTTGACCTCGGTCAGCACCGCCGCCCAGGCGGACGGATCGGCGTCGTTGATGTGGGTTCCCTGCGCGCTGGTGCCCGGGAAGGGCAGCATGGCCGCGGTAATGGGCCAGTTCTCGGCGGTGTAGGCCATGCCTAGACCGCTTCCTGGGTCTGGAGCCTGTCCAGTTCCTCCGCCAGAACGGCCAGTTCGACGCCCGCCGGCCGCTCAACGGTGCTGCGGATGGCTACCGCTGCGCCGCTGTGGGCTGATTCGAGGACCGATTCCATGACCTCGAGGGCGTGGTAGGCCATGGCCCCGCCTGCCCGGGGCTCGGTCCCCGCAGGAGTGGACGCCAGGTCCGCTATGCCGAAGCCGCGCCCGGAGTCAACGTACCCGGCGGACACCGGAAGGGTTTCCCAGTCCTCGGCCCCGAGGGAAAACAGCTGGACGTCGCCGTCGAAGTGGTTGGGGTCCGGGACCACCAGGGAGCCGCGCTCGCCGTGGATCTCGATGTTGGGCGACTTGGACTTCACGGCGTCGAAGCTCATGAACAGGGTGGAGAGCGCACCGGAGGCGTGCACCAGGACACCGGTGACATGGGAATCGATGTTGACGGGGACCTTCTCGCCCTGCCGGGGTCCGGAGCCGATGGTGCGTTCGTTGCGGGTGTGGCTTGCCGCGCCGATGACCGAGACCACCGGGCCCAGCAGGGTGACCAGGGCGGTCACGTAGTACGGGCCCATGTCCAGGAGGGGTCCGCCGCCGGGCTGGTAGTAGAAGTCCGGGTTGGGGTGCCACCGTTCGTGGCCCGGGGTCACCATCGTGGCGCTCGCCGAGACGGGTGCGCCGATCAGTCCGTCGTCGATCGCCTTGCGCGCTGTCTGGATGCCGGTGCCGAGCACCGTGTCAGGAGCGCAGCCGACGGCGACGCCCGCCTCGCGGGCCGCGTCCAGCACCTGGCGTGCCTCGGCAGTGGTGGCGGCAAGCGGCTTCTCGCCGTACACGCTCTTCCCGGCGGCGATGGCCTTCAGCGCCACGTCGGCGTGGGCGGCGGGAATGGTCAGGTTCAGGACCAGTTCGACGTCGTCCGCGGCGAGGAGTTCCTCGACGGAGATGGCGCGGACGCCATCGTAGTCATCCGCCACCGCCTGGGCGCGTGCGGGGTCCAGGTCCGCCACGGCCACCAGGTCGATCTGTCCGAGTTTGCGGAAGTTCGCCAGGTACTGCGCGATGATGGCTCCGCAGCCAATGATTCCGACTTTCAACGGCTTGCCCACAGCAGGCCCCTTTCGATGATGGTGCGGACGTTGGTGTCCTGAAGGATGTCGACCCGGTGGCCGGGGGTGGCAACGAAGATGCGGCCCTTGCCCCACTGGCGGGTCCAGATGGCCGGTGAGGTGACTTCGCGGTTCCAGGGGTCCCATTCGCGGACCTTCTGGGTGGTGGTGGCCAGGACGTCGATGTAGTCGTCGGAGAGCACCCAGTACTGCTCGGTGACCAGGTCGAAGTCGGAGATGCCCTTAGTGATGGGGTGCTCCGCGGCGGCCGGGAGCATGTTGACCGTGTACGGAACGTAGTTGTCCGACTGCTCGCCGACGCACTCGTCCGGGTGCTTGCCGGGGTGGCAGGCGAACTGGCCGCCGATCAGGTGCAGGTAGTCGGAGTTGTTGCGGTAGGAATCGGCGATGCCGCCGTGCCAGCCGGCCAGGCCCGTGCCGTTTTCGACGGCGGTCCGCAGCCCGGCGAACTCGTCCTTTTCGATGGTGGTCATGGTCATGCACTGCATAATCAGGTCCACTCCTGCCATGTATTCGGCGTCGGCGTAGACCTTGGGGGATTCCTCGACGCGGACGTCGTAGCCGTTGTCCTTGAGGTAGGGGATGAAGAGGTCCGTGGCCTCGTACGGCTGGTGGCCGTCCCAGCCGCCGCGGACCACCAGGGCGTTCTTGCGTTCTGTCATGTCGGGGGTTTCCTTTTTGTTTGGCTGCCGGCCGGGGCCGGAAAGTCTGGGCCGGAAAAGTGCGGGCCGGAAGGTCTGGGTCAGCGGCTGGAGAAGGCGGCGTCGAAAGCGGCCGCCGGCGGGGCGATGCGGGCGAGTTCCTTGACCATGGCCAGCGCCTGCGGTGCGCCGATGAGCCGGTCCATGCCGGCGTCCTCCCACTCGATGCTGGTGGGCCCGGTGTAGCCGATGGCGTTCAGGGTACGGAAGATCCGGTTCCACTGGACGTCCCCGTGCCCGGCGGTGACGAAGTCCCAGCCGCGCCGCGGGTCCGCCCAGGCCAGGTGGGAGCCCAGGCGCCCGTTGCGGCCATCGAGCTGGCGGACTGATTCCTTGACGTGCACGTGCAGGATGTGGTCCGCGAAGTCCTGGAGGAACATCACCGGATCCAGGTCCTGCCAGATGAAGTGGGACGGGTCGAAGTTCAGGCCGAAGCCCTTGCGGTGCCCGATCGCCTCCAGGGTGCGCTTGGCGGTCCAGTAGTCGTAGGCGATCTCGGAGGGGTGGACCTCCAGGGCGAAACGGACGCCCACCTCGTCGAAGACATCCAGGATGGGGTTCCAGCGGTCCGCGAAGTCCTGGTAGCCGGCGTCGATCATTGTCTCGGAGGCGGGCGGGAACATGGCCACCGCCTTCCAGATGGACGAGCCGGTAAAGCCTGTTACGGTCTTGACGCCCAGGCGCGCGGCGGCCCGTGCTGTGTCCTTCATGGACTCCGCGGCCCGGCGGCGCACACCTTCGGGGTCCCCGTCGCCCCAGATCTCCGCGGACAGGATGCCCTGGTGGCGTTCGTCGATGGGGTCATCGCACACGGCTTGGCCGGTGAGGTGGTTGGCGATGGCGAAGACCTTCAGGTGGTTCTTCTCCAGGATGTCCAGCCTGCCCTGGAGGTAGTTGTCGTCCTCCGCGGCCCGGCGGGGGTCCAGGTGGTCGCCCCAGCAGGCGATCTCGAGCCCGTCGAAGCCCCACTCGCCGGCGAGCCGGGCCACCTCCTCGAACGGCAGGTCGGCCCACTGGCCGGTAAAGAGTGTGATGGGTCGTGTCATGGCTGCTTCTTCTCCTGTTCCCGTGTTCACGGTCCTAGACCTTCTGCCACTGGCTGGAATTGGCGGCGCTGGCCTCCACGGCGGCCAGGACCCGCTGGACCTGCAGGGCGTCCGCGAAGGACGGCTCCGGCTGGCGGCCCTCACCGATTGCGGTGACCAGGTCCACCACCTGGTGGGTGAAACCGTGCTCGTAGCCCAGGCCGTGGCCGGTGGGCCACCAGTTGCCGACGTACGGGTGCTCGGGTTCGGTAACGAAGATTTTCCGGAAGCCGGCGTCCGGGGATTCCGCCGCATCGTAGAAGGACAGGACGTTCATGTCCTCGAAATCGAAGGCGAGGGAGCCCTTGGTGCCGTTCAGTTCCAAACGCATGGCGTTCTTCCGGCCCAGCGCGTACCGCGTGGCCTCAAAGACGCCGATCGCGCCTGCGGAGGCACCGCCGTCGAACTTTGCGCTGAAGATGGCGGCGTCATCCACGGTGACCTTCCCGCGGGGCGCATCCCCGCTGAGGTCGCCGTGGCCGCCCAGGCCCACGAGGTCCCCGGCCAGCGGGCGTTCCGGGACAAACGTTTCGAGCAGTGCCGAAACGCCGGTGATGCTCTGCCCGGCCACCCACTGGGCGGCGTCGATGCTGTGCGCACCGATGTCGCCGAGGGACCCGGACCCTGACTTGCTCTTGTCCAGCCGCCAGGTCATGGGGGCGTTGGCGTCGGAGAGCCAGTCCTGCAGGTACTGCGCCCGGATGTGGCGGATCTCGCCCAGCCGGCCCTGCTCCACGAACCGCTTGGCCAGCGCCAGTGCCGGGGTGCGGCGGTAGCTGAAGCCGCACATGGACATGACTCCCTGCTTGGCGGCGGTCTCGGCAGCGAGGGTCATCCGCTCGGCTTCCTCCACCGAGTTCGCCAGCGGCTTCTCGCACAGCACGTGCTTGCCTGCCTCGAGGGCTGCGATGGCGATCTCGGCGTGGGTGTCGCCGGGTGTGCAGATATCGATCAGGTCGATGTCGTCCCGGTCGACCAGGCGGCGCCAGTCCGTCTCCACCGAGTCCCACCCCAGCTTGTCCGCGGCTGCCCTGGCGGCATCGGCATTCCGGCCCGCGACGGCGGTCAGCTGCGGCTGCAACGGCAGGTCGAAAAACCGTGGTGCGGTGCGCCAGGCGTGGGAGTGTGCTGCGCCCATGAAGGCGTAACCCACCATGCCGACGCGAAGGGGCTGTGCGGAGGTCATGTGTCTGTCCTTTCGTGAAGTTCCAGGGTGTTACTTGCTGAAGCCGGCGGTGAGGCCGCTGAGCAGCTGCCGGCGGCCCACGACGTAAAGGACCAGGATGGGCAGGGTGCTGAGCACCACCGAGGCAAGCACGGCCGGGATGTTGACGCTGTATTCGCCCTGGAAGGTCCACAACGCCAGGGGCAGGACGCGCAGGCCCGGGCTCTGGGTGAGGACCAGCGGGAGCAGGAAGCCGTTCCAGACATGCAGGCCGTTGTAGATGGCGACCGTCACGATGGCGGGGCGGGTCAGCGGCAGGGCAAGCCGCCACATGGTCTGCCACTCGCTGCAGCCGTCCAGCCGCATCGATTCGAACAGTTCATTGGGTACGTCGCGGATGAAGTTGGACAGGATGAGTACGGTCAGCGGGATGGCAAAGGCGATGGAGGGAAGCATGAGTGCCAGCAGGCTGTCGTAGAGGTTCAGCCGGATGATCATCAGGTAGATCGGGATGATCGTGGCCTGCAGTGGAATGGCCAGTCCCATCAGGAACATGCCGTTGACCAGCTTCAGGAACCTGCCCTTGCCCCGGACGATCGCGAAGGCGGCCATGAAGGAGATCAGGACCGTGGGGATGACGGCACCGAGGGTGACGATGGTGCTGTTCATGAAGTACTGCGCGAAATCCGCCTCGAGGACCATCTGGTAGTTTTCCAGCGTCGGGGAGGTGGGAAGCGCCAGCGGATTCTGGCCGAAGTACCCTTCCTGGGTCTTCAGGCTGGTGATCACCACGTAGTACACCGGGATGATGATGATGGCCAGCCAGATCCAGCCGCCGAGGCCAGCCGGGACGTTCAGCTTCCGCATCCGGGATCCCAGTCCCCGCTTTGGGGCGGCGGCGTCGGCCCGGGGGCCGGCGGGAACTTCCTCGGTGCTGCTTTTCAGGACTGTGCTCACCCTACATACCTTCCAATTGGCTGCCCTGCTTGTCCTTGCCTCCAAGGCGCTGGAGGAACAGGGCGAGTGCAAGGCCGATGAGTACGAGAATGACGGCGATGACGCTGGCAGGGCCCATGAGGTTGGCCCGGAAGCCCCGCAGGTACATGTCCAGGGCCAGGATCCGGGTGGAGTTGCCCGGGCCGCCGCCGGTGAGGACGAAGATCAGGTCGAAGTACGTCAGGGACCCCACCACCATCAGGGTGGAGGAGGTGATGATGGTGTACTTCAGCTGGGGGAGGGTGATGTGGAAGAACTGCTTGATGGTTCCCGCCCCGTCGATTTCCGCCGCTTCATAGAGCGACCTGGGAATCTGCCGCACACCGCCCTGGTAGATGAGCGTGTGGAACGGCACGAACTGCCAGGCGATCACAAAGATGACCAGCCCAAGGGCCAGGTGGGGGACACCCAGCCAGTCCTGCGCCAGGAAGGGGAGTCCCAGCCCGGTGGCCAGGCCGAAGTTCGGGTCCAGCAGGGCTTTGAAGGCGATGGCGACCGCTGCCGATGAAAGCAGCAGCGGCAGGAAGTACAGCACGGCCAGGGCAGCCCGGTAGCGCTGGCTTCCCGCGGTGAAGACACCCAAGAGGAGGCTGATGGGCGTCTGGACCAGCCAGGAGGCGATCATGATCAGGAAGGTCAGCCCCAGGGCGTTGTACAGCCCGGGGTCCGCGAGCACGGAGAACCAGTTGCCCAGCCCTGCCGACCCGATGGCACCGATGCCGTCCCAGCTGGCGAAGCTCAGGACGAGGACACCGGCCAGCGGCACCACGGCGAACGCCAGGAAGAAGAACAGTGCGGGCACTGTCAGCCAGGCGAGGGCAGTGTTGCGTTGTCCGCTGTGGCCCGGGTCGCCCTTGGGACGGGCGGCCCGGGCGGCCGGCTTACGGGTGGTGGAGGCGGCGTTACTCATTTGCCCAGGGTTGCATTCATGTTCTCGGCGAACTGCTGCGGGGTGATCGACTTCAGGAACAGCTGGTCGATGTTGTTCAGCAGGGCTTCTGCTGCGGTGGGGCTGAGGGCCTGGTCCCACGACTGCTGGAAGTTGGGGGCGTTCTTGGCCAGGTCGTAGACAAAGTTCAGGAAGTCCTTGTCTTCGGAGGTGTTGAGCTTGTCCTCGATGCCGTTGACGATCGGGACGGAGCCGGAATTGATGTAGGTATCGATGACCGTCTCGGTCAGGATGCCTTCCTTGAAGAACTTCTTCGCCGTCTCCTTTTCCGCGTCGGTGGCCTTGGAGGAGATCGACATGTACTGGGCGGGGTTTCCCACGCCGTTCTTCGGATCGCCCTTGCCGCCGGCAACGGTTGGGAACTGGACAAACCCCAGCTTCCCGTCCTGGACGAAGTTCTGGCCGCCCTTTTTCATGGCGCCGTAGGTCCAGGAGCCGTGCAGCATCATGGCTGCCTTGCCCGTGAACAGCAGGGCCTGGTCCGCATTGGAGTCTGCGGCGATGGAGGAGAAGCCCTTGATGAAC
Source organism: Pseudarthrobacter sp. NCCP-2145 (assembly GCF_023708005.1). Classification (NCBI taxonomy): domain Bacteria; kingdom Bacillati; phylum Actinomycetota; class Actinomycetes; order Micrococcales; family Micrococcaceae; genus Pseudarthrobacter; species Pseudarthrobacter sp. NCCP-2145. The sequence goes on from NZ_BRCG01000003.1 coordinate 35,031, forward strand.
CCATCCGCAGAGACGAGTTCCTGGATCTTTGTTCCGGTCTCGATGACGGCGGGATCCATCCAGGAGTTGGGCTTGCCTTCGAAGATGGCGGTGAAGACCTCGGCGCCGCCGATGCGGTCCAGGAGGTATTCCAGCCACATCATGGAGGTCCAGCGGGACTGTCCGCCGAGGGAGAAGGGCGCAACGCCCATGTCGTTGAAGGTCTTGACCAGGGACATGACGTCATCCCAGGTCTTGGGCGGCTGGGCGCCGGCCTTTTCGAACAGTTCCTTGTTGTAGAAGAGGACGATCGGGGCAACGTACTGGTTGGGCAGTGCGTAGATCTTTCCGTCGACCGTGGCTGCACCGAACGAGGCCGGGAAGAACTTGTCCTTCAGGTCCGGGTTCTCGTCGAACCAGCCGGTCAGGTCATCCACCTGGTTGGCCTCGGCGTAGGTCTTCAGGGTGCCGCCGCCCCAGCCGTAGATGATGGTGGGTGCCTGGCCGGCGCCGATCGCTGTCTTGATCTTGGTCTTGTAGGCGTCGTTCTGGAAGTAGGTGACGGCGAGCTTGTCGTCAGGGTTTGCCGCGGTGAAGGCGTCCACGGCCTTCTGCATGGTGGTCTGGTTGGGCTCGCCGGAGAGGTACCACATGCTGGCGCCCCCGCCGCTGCTGGAGGAACCCGGTCCCGATGTCCCGCAGGCAGTGGCCGTCATGGCGGCGAAGGGGGTGAGGGCAGCAAGGGCGAGGAATGAGCGGCGGGAGGTCTGGGATTGCTTCATTGCTTCTCCATCTGAAATTGCTTCGTTGCAAATGTTTGGGGCGTGAGCTCCACCAGCAGTTTCGAAATATTTCGAATGAGTGATTTAGGTCACGGTCTAAACTAAAGGTCCGGAGTGGCAAAGGTCAAGGCCTAATTTATTGGCCTCATGACGGAGGTATCTTCCGGCCCCTTGACCGCGCCAGCACAAATCTGAACAATGAGTCAACGAAACTTTTCGAAAGGTCTCACCAGATGGCAACGAAGATCCCGGAACGGGCCAAGCCGACGCTTGCCTCCGTTGCCCAGCAGGCCGGAGTTTCCGCGCCCACCGTTTCGAAGGTGGTGAACGGCCGCGAGGATGTGTCTCCGGAAACCAGGGCCCGCGTGCTGGCCGTGCTGGAGCAGGCCGGGTACCAGTCCCCGCTGCAGCGCCGTTCCGCAGGGGAGACCGGCACGGTGGTGGAGGTGGTCATCGATGTCCTCGATTCCGCGTACACCATCCAGGTGCTTAACGGCGTGCTGCAGTCCGCGGCAGATGCCGACGTGGAGATCATGGTCAGCGTCACCGGGCCGGCGGGCCAGGGCAGGCGCAGCCCCGAGGGCCGCGCGCAGCGCATGGTGGACGAGGGCAGGGCCGGAATGATTGTGGTGACCTCAGCCTTCAGCGAGACGCAACTGCACCCTTTCCGGCGCCGCCAGATTCCCGTCGTCGTGATTGACCCGCTGAACCCGCCCTCCGCTGACGTGGTCAGCATCGGGGCCACCAACTGGGCGGGCGGCAAGGCGGCCACGGAGCACCTGCTGGAGCTGGGTCACCGCCGCATCGCGTACATCGGCGGTATAGAAAAGGCCGAGTGCAACCAGGCGCGGCTGCACGGCTACATGGCGGCACTCATGGCGTACGGCGTTCCGGTGGACCCGCAGTACATCTATTCCGGCGGCAGGTTCCGGCGGGAGGGCGGCGTTAGGGGCTTGCAGGCGCTGCTCCAGCTGGACAAGCTTCCGACGGCGATCTTCGCCGCCAGCGACACCATCGCCCTGGGCATCCTGGGGGAAGCGGGCCGGCACGGTATCCGGGTTCCCGAGGACCTGAGCCTTATCGGTTTTGACGGAACGAACCAGGGCGAGGAGTCGGTGCCGTCGTTGAGTTCCGTAGCCCAGCCGCTGGAGGAGATGGGGCGGGCAGCGCTCCGGTCTTTGCTCCGCCAGGCGCGTGGGGAAGTCCTGGATTCGCACCGCGTTGAGCTCGCCACCCATCTGATCGTCCGCGATTCCACAGCACCGCCTGCGGCCTGAGGCCGGGAGGCGCCCACGGCAGCCCAGGCTCCGGCCTCGACCAGCAACACCCCGGACCGCGCCTTAGCCCCGGCGCGTGTAGCTGATGTCGGTCGTGCCCAGGGGTGCCGAATGCAGGGTCACGTAGCTGCCCTGTGCCGTGTTCCCGGTGCGCGTGCCGCTGCCGGGCGAGGAAATGTAGCCTGCCTCGGTGGGGCGGAAGTCGGCCAGGTGGCCGGCCAGGGTGACATAGCTGCCGCCCCGGGGTGTCCCGATGACGGCGGACGGGGCTGCTTCGATGGTCACTGGGCGTTCGAGGATCTGGGTCATAGTGTTCTCCTGATGCGTGAGGATTGGGCGGCTGCCATCCGGGTCCCTGCCGTTCCCATGTGCGTCAGTCCTGCAGGTGTCCGCAGGGGGCAATGGGGGTGGGGTTCGATGCAGCGCGGGGAGCCGGCGCGTTGGCGCTCGGGGAACTGTTCACCCGCATACAGCCCGGACAGGGCTTCGATGGCCTGCCATCAACGTTACGGCTTATTTTGAGTGCATCAAAATAAGGTGGCGGAACTCACGGGACAGTCTGCAGGCAACGGCAGGCTGCCCGCAGACCTGGACTCCCTACTTCTTGGTGAGCCGGTACCGCTCGATCTGCCGCAGCCGCCGCATCAGGCTGTCGCGCCGCGGATGCGGGACGGCGTCGGACGCTTCCGCGGTGAGGTCGATGTGTTTGGTGCCGTACTGCCACAGCAGCAGGTCGTCGAGCAGCCGGTCGGGGCCGGGGGAGTAGCGGTGGTCCAGGGCCTTCCGGACTTCGGTAATGCGGTTGGCGCTGAGCAGCCCGGCCAGCTGCATGGTCTGGTTGAGGCCGTGCGCGGCCAGGAGTTCGGCGGCCCAGCCCCAGTCGTCATCCACCTTGCGGTCCACGTGGGGCAGCAGCGTCCGCCAGACGTCCCGGATGCGGTTGGGCGTCAGCGGCGCGGCTCCCTCGCCGTCGGCGTCCCAAAAACTGCGGACTTCCTCATAGCGCTCATGCAGGTCTGCGAAGGCTGTCTCCACCGTCTCCAGCATGGCGGCGGTGGCGGTGAACTGCCGGTCGAAGTGCGGGGTCCAGGCGCGCGGGTCCTCGGCCTTGAACCGGATGTCGTGCTCGATCTCGCTCCACGCGTGGGCAAAAATCGTCCGGATCTGGCACTCAAAGAAGTAGCTGCCGTTGGGCACGGCGTCCGGGTTGAAAACCTGCTGGTACTCCTTCACGGCCTCGTTCTGGATGGTCCGCAGGATCAGGTGCCGGCTGGAATATCCGTAGGTGCCGGATTCGATGGAGCCGATGTCCTTTTCCCGGTCCCCGCGGCAGTCGAAGAGCTGGCGCTGGTGCTTGATGATGTTGGCCACCACCGCATTCTCGGCCGGGAGCTTGGTGATCACCCGGATCCCCACCATGTCATTGAGCGTCCGGAACGGGTCCGGGAACTTCAGGACCGGCGGCCCGCCCGGTTCCAGCGGTTCCTCGATTCGTGAAATCTTCTCCTTGAATGACTCCACCGTTTTGGTGCGCCCGGTGACGAACAGCGGGGTGACCTCGGAGTCCTTCAGCATGTCCCGCAGGGTCAGCAGGACATCCCGGGTGACCAGTTTCAGGGCAGGGCGGACGCGCTCGTAGATCTCCACGTTCTGCTCCACGGATTCGCGCAGGCTCGCGTCCAGGCTGTCCCAATGACTCGGCATGGTTCCAGCTTACGGCCGGGCACTGACAGAACGGTGGCGCCGGGCGCCCTCAGCGTTCCGCTGCGGCGGTGGATCCGCGCACCACCAGTGAACTCTCCAGCGTGACCCCGGACTGTTCGAGCACCCCGCCTTCCATGAGGCGGCGCAGCTGCTCTCCGGCCTTCAGTCCCAGGGGGGTGGCGGGCAGGTGGACGCTGGTGAGCCCGGGATTGCTCGTGGCCGAATAGGGGAGGTCGTCGAAGCCGGCCACCGCCAGCTCCTCCGGAATCCGCACGCCGGCCACGCGGGCCTCCTGCAGCACACCGTAGGCGTGCGTGTCCGTGCCGCAGACGACGGCGGTCACCCCCCTCCGCTGCCACCCCGGCCAGGCGGCGGCGAAGGCTGAAGCCGCCGTGCCGACGTCGATGGTGGTGCTGATTATGCGGTCCGCCCCAACGGTGATGCCGCGGGCGGCCGCCTCCTCCAGGAAGGCTTTCCGGCGGAGCGCGAAGGTTTCCGTGCCCGTGACGCTGTCCACGTACGCCGCCTCGCGGTGCCCCGCGTCTGCCAGGTGCGCCGCCAATTCCCGCGCGCCGCTTGCCACGTCCAGGTTCACCGACGGCGCGTAGGCCTCCAGCCCGGGCGCGTCCAGCAGCACAACGGGCGACGGCGACGCGAGGTCCTCGAGGAAGCCTGCGCTGGGTGCGTCCACCAGGAGCCCTGCCGGGCGCAGGGACATGAGCCGCCGGACGTCGTCGGCCCGGGGGGACTCGCCGGCCTCCGTCACGGACAGCAGCAGCTGGTACCGCGGGCCCAGGGACTCCCGCACCCCGGCGATCACCTTGGCGAAGAAGGGGTTGGAGATGTCCGGCGCCACCAGGATCACGATCGAGCTCACCCCCTTGGCCAGCGAACTGCCGATGCCGTCCACCACGTAGCCAAGCTCGGCGATTGCCTCCCGGACCCTGGAAATGTTGTCCTCGGAGACCCGGCCGGCGGTCTTGCCGTTGGCCACCAGCGAGACGGTGGCCGTGGAGACCCCTGCCTTGGCGGCCACCATCGCCGCCGTGATCCGCCGCGAACGCGCGGGCTGCTGCAGCTGTTCCGCGGATTCCATACCTCGATCGTAGTAGGCAGCAGGCGGGCTGCGGGTTACTGTGCCTGCCGGTCGATGCGGGTCAGGGCGATCTTGGCGCCGGAGGGGTCGGCGACAATGGCAACCCAGTGGCCGGGTGCGCTCTCGACGGGATGGAGGAGCACCTTTCCGCCCAAGCGGACGGCGCTTTCGAGCGCCGCGCCCAGGTCTGCAGGCTCGAAGTAGGGCAGGATGTCGCCGGGCTCAAGAACTTCAATGACGGGCGGGAAGCCGCGCAACAGGTCAGGAAATCCGCCGTCAATGTTGCCGGCGCGGAACCTGCTGTGGACTCCGGTGGTGGTCTCGAAGCCAAGGACACCCTCATAGAACGCTGCGGAGCGGGACGGGTCGAGCGACGCAATGTCCAGGAAGCCAAGTGGAAGCATGGCAGTGAGCCTACAAAGCCACGCATGGCGTGGCAATCACGCCCCGCGGAGGGGGCCGCCGGACAGCAAAATGGGCGCTCTCCGGCACCCCGAAAAATGGGGGTCATACAGGCCTTCCGGACCGGGGGCTCTGGTGGGACGATGCCCGTATGAGCGATACCAGCCATGCAACCGCGCGGGACCTTGGCCCCCGCCAGCACGCCCACGTTGCGCCGACCACCCAGGAGATCCGGACCATTGGGCAGCGCCGGCGGGAGGCAGAGGAGAAGCTTGAACAGCACCTCCAGGAGGCCCGCCAGAGGTACGAACAGCACGAAGCCCAGGCACACCCGGCCGCCGGGCAGCCCGGCAAGGAGAAGCGCCACTAACCCGGCCCCGTCCACGAGCAACACCATCCAGCTCCCCTCCGCGCAGGCGCTGGCATCAAGCGCTTGACCTGCGTTTACGTCAAGCGTTTGACGTGTGCCCCACAACACTGCCATGATCTCTCCTGAACGCTTCAGCTCCCCGCGCAACAAGTGATACACCTGGCGCGGGCCCCAACGACGTGGAGATCATCGTGGAACCCACTGCCCCTTCCCTTGACCGGCAATCTTCCGGCCGCAAAAAGATCATTCTTGACTGCGACCCCGGGCATGACGACGCTGTGGCGTTGCTGCTCGCCCACGGCAACCCGGACATCGACCTGCTGGCCGTCACAACGGTGGTGGGAAACCAGACCCTGGAAAAGGTCACCCGCAACGCCCTGGCCGTCGGCACCATCGCCGGCATCACCGGTGTCCCCTTCGCCGCCGGCTGCGGACGCCCCCTGGTGAGGAGCATCGAAACCGCCCCGGACATCCATGGGGACAGCGGCATGGACGGCCCGGAACTTCCGCCGTCGGACATCGACCTGGACCCCCGCCACGCGGTGGACCTCATTATCGATACCGTCATGGCGCACGAGCCCGGCACCGTCACCCTGGTGCCCACCGCCGGCCTGACCAACATCGCCCTCGCCGCCCGGAAGGAACCGCGCATCGTGGAGCGCGTGAAGGAAGTTGTCCTCATGGGCGGCGGCTACCACGTGGGCAACTGGAGCGCCGTGGCCGAGTTCAACATCATCATCGACCCCGAGGCCGCGCACATCGTCTTCAACGAAAAGTGGCCGGTGGTGATGGTGGGCCTGGACCTGACCCACCAGGCGCTCGCCACCCCGGACGTCGTGCAAAAGATTGCCGCGATCGGCACCAGGCCCGCAAAGTTCGTCACCGAACTCATGGATTTCTTCGCCCACACCTACAAGGACGCCCAGGGCTTCGACCACCCGCCGGTGCACGACCCCTGCGCCGTGGCCTACGTGATCGACCCCAGCATCGTCACCACCCGCAAGGTGCCGGTGGACATTGAGCTGCAGGGCACGCTGACGCTCGGCATGACGGTGGCGGACTTCCGCGCCCCCGCGCCGGCGGACTGCCACACCAGCGTCGCCGTGGACCTGGACCACGAAAAGTTCTGGAACCTGGTCACCGACGCGCTGGAACGCATCGGTGATCCGCTCACCGGTGACGCCCGCACCACACAGAACGCGGCCGACGTCGTCCGCGACGCAAGTGACTCCCTCACCGCCGGAGGGGTCAAGTAAATGACCGCCACCGTCCTCGAAACCCGGACCGCCAAGGGCAACGTCACCGCCCTGATGGTCGCCCTGCTGGCAGCCTGCGTCGCCTTCCAGCTCAACGCCTCCATGCTCAGCCCCGCCCTGGTGACCATGGGCGAGGAGCTCAACACGGACCAGGCCGTCATCGGCCTCTCGCAGACATGGTTCTTCACCGCGGCCGCCCTGTTCTCCCTGTTCCTGCCCCGCCTGAGCGACATCGTGGGCCGCAAGAAGATCCTCGTGGGCATGATGCTCCTGATGGCCGTGGGGTCCGTCATCGCAGCCCTCGCCCCGGACATCACCTGGCTCTTCGTGGGCCGCATCATCCAGGGCGTCAGCGGCCCCACCGTTCCGCTCTGCCTCATCATGCTGCGCTCCGCGGTCAGCAACCCGCGGAAATACGGCACCCTCATGGGCCTGATCACGGCCGTCAACGGCGGCGTGGCCGGTGTGGACTCCTTTGTGGGCGGCTACTTCGCCGAGCACTTCGGCTTCCGCAGCATCTTCTGGCTCATGGTGGTGCTGGCCCTGGCTGCCACCGCGCTGATCGCTTTCCTGGCCGGTGAAAGCAAGCCGGCCGCCGGCACCCGGATGGACTGGCTGGGCGTGTTCTTCATCGTGGTCGCCGTGGGCGCGCTGCTTACCGCCCTGAACGAAGGCGCCAAGCTGGTGGGCGCCTTCTCCTCCGGCACCCTGATGCTGAGCCTGGCGCTGGTGCTGGTATCCGCCGCCGCGTTCTACCTGTTCTGGCGGACCGAAAAGCGGGCCAGCCAGCCAATGGTGGAAATCGTGCACCTGCGCCAGCGCTCCACCTGGGCGCCGCTGCTCACCACCACGCTGACCATGACCGGCATCTTCGCCGTCATCAACGGCATCGTGCCCGCCTACGTCCAGGCCGCCGACCCCGGTTTCGGCATCGGACCCACAGAGATGTCACTCATCATCCTCACTCCCTATGCACTGCTCGGCTGGGCGGTGGGACCCCTCAGCGGCAGGCTCGCCCCCGTGCTCGGGTACACCAGGGTGCTGCGCATCGGCCTCCTGGGCAGCATCGCGGCGCTGGCCATCATCGCGTTCTTCGGCCTGGACAGCCTGCCGCTGATGATCGCCGGCACGGTGTTGCTGGGCATCATGTACGCCGGTACGGTCAACATCATGCTCAACGGACTCGGTGTTGTCCTTTCACCCGCCGGCAACCCGGGCTTCCTGCCGGGCATGAACGCGGGCGCCTTCAACCTGGGCGCAGGCCTCAGCTTCCTGGTGCTGCCCGCCGTCCTGGTGGCGACGGCGGCCCTCGGCGATGCGAAGGCGTCCTACCTGACCGTCGTGGTGGTCGGCCTCGCACTCACCATCGCAGCGTTCGCCGCCTCGCTCCTGATCCCCAAGCCGGTTGAAGCCGAGGTGGCCGAGTGAACGCCGCCGTCGACCAGGCAGGCCGGGTCGTCGTCGTCGGCTCCTTGAATGCCGACCTCACCATCTACTGCGAACGCCTTCCACTCCCCGGCGAGACGGTGCACGGCAACGGATTCGCGGTGAACCCGGGCGGGAAGAGCGCCAACCAGGCTGTTGCCGCGAGCCGGCTGGGCGGGATCGTCAGCCTGGTGGGCGCGGTGGGGGAGGACCCCAACGGCGCCATGCTGCGGTCCTCCGCCGCCCGTGCAGGGGTGGACGTCGGGTGTGTCCGCACTGTGTCCGAGCCCACGGGCGTGGCGGTCATCGCGGTGGATGCCGGCGGCGAGAACAACATCATCATCTCGGCCGGCGCCAACGGCACCCTGTCCCCGGCGGACGTGGCGGAGGCCTCGGACGTCCTGGAGCAGGCCGCCGTCGTCTGCCTTTGCCTGGAGGTGGGCATGGAGACGGTGCTCGCCGCGGCAAAGGCAGGGCACGACGCCGGCGCAACAGTTTTGCTCAATCTCTCGCCGTACGGCGAGGTACCGGAGGAGCTGACAGCCCTCACCGAGGTCCTGCTGGTCAACGCGCATGAGGCCGCGCTGTTCCTGGGCGACGGTGCCGTGGCCCCGGGGCACGGTGCTGCTGATTCCGAGTGGGACAGGGTGCGCCTGCGGTTTGCGGAGCGGGGGATACGGCAGGTGCTGGTGACCCTCGGTTCGCAGGGCTCGGTGGTGCTGGACTCGGTTGCTCCCGAGGGTTCCCGGGTGGTCCGGATTGCGCCCACGACGGTCAAGGCCGTGGATACCACCGGGGCGGGTGACGCCTTCACCGGTGCCGTTGCCGTAAGGCTGGCCGCCGGGGACGCGCTCGCCGGAGCGGCTGCCTACGCGTCCGTGGCAGCCGCCCTGGCCACCACCCGGAAGGGAACGCAGGCTGCGTACCCGGAGGCGGCGGATGTCGCCCGTCTGCTGAGGGTTTAGGGACATACGCCAGGCGCCGCCGTCGTGCGCGACGCCAGGAAACACGAAGAGGGTGGGGGAGGTCGCTGCGGCCTCCCCCACCCTCTCCCGCTGTGCAGCCAATCTTCTACTGAGACGGCCGGTGCGACACTGGGACGGGCATCAGTGCGGAATTAGGCCGATGGGGTGCTTGTCGGCAGGTATGGGCGGTAAGCGGGAAGGTTTCCGCCGAGTACTGGTGTGTCCAGCTTTGTGCTCTCGGATCCTACAGAGATGGTGACCGGCACTCTCGACCCGGGGATCTCGCTGACGGAGGAAAAGAAGTGTGGGTTGGTGTCGAGTCCGAAATCGGATTGGCCCTCCACTCGGATAGTGACGCTGTCATCCTCGTCAGAAAAGGTGACTTCTACCGGTCCATCAGAGCTGTTGAACAGTGTCCCCAGGAGCCGGCCGGTTTCGTTTTTCTCGAAGGCAACAAGCAGCAGGCTCCGTACCTCGATGTCCCCCAGATCAGTGTCGGCCCCGTTTGCGATGGCATACCAGTCCTCCTCCGGCGCCGCAGTACATCCGGGCAGGCTCAGGAGGGCCAGGGCTGCGAGAAACGCCGTGAGGACGTGTCTCTGAGATCGAGGGCCTGTTCTCATGTCTTGTCCTGACTGGTCTTTCAAGCGCGGCTGGGTCTGTTGAGGTACTGCCTGCTGCTTTACAGGTCCTTCAGATTTGCACCATATCCGGTTGCGGGCAAGGCGAATTCGTCAGCCTGCTTGCGTCCCTCGGTACACGGGGGCAAAGGCCGGGTTTTCGTTTGCGCGACCGCATACAGTAGCCGTCCTTGCCGCTGGAGTCGACAAAAAAGCCACAATGGATATTCCAACGAGTCGTGCTCGTACGGGTGGCGCCACAACACGAGGAGCTGATCCGCGTGTTTGAAGGGATCCGTGCAGTGGAGGGTAACAATAGGGTCAAAACAGTCGCGCCGCCGGTTGCGTATCGGCTACAGGCGTTGTTTTGGGTTGTGCGTCCCGCCTGCCATCAGCGCAGCCGTCCCATCAGCGTGAGCGCACCCTTGACCAACCTGGTGTACCGCTGGTTGGCCATGCCGGGCGGAGGCCCCACGGGAACCAGCCGCTGCTGGGCCACTGTTTGGGCTTCCGTGTACTTGAGGATGCCTTCCTTCCCGTGGCGCCGCCCCACGCCGGAATCCTTCATGCCGCCCATGGGGGCGTCGTGGGACGCCCACGCAGCGGAGTAGCCGTCGTTAATGTTGACCGCCCCGGCAAGCAGGCGTCGCCCCGCGTCCCGGCCGTGCCGCGCGGACCAGACGCTGGCGTTGAGTCCATAGTGGGAGTCGTTGGCCAGGGCCACAGCTTCGTCGTTGTCCTCCACCTGGTAGACCGCCACCACGGGCCCGAACGCCTCCTCCCGCGCAACCACCATCTCCCCGGTGACGCCGGTGAGGATGGTGGGCTCGTAGAAGTACGGGCCGAGGTCCGGCCGGGGCCGCCCGCCGGTGATCACGCGGGCGCCCTTCGCCCGGGCGTCCTCCACATGCGTGCTGACCCGGTCCAGCTGCCGTTGGCCCGTGAGCGAGCCCATGTCGATGTCCCAGCCCGGCCCGGACCCCAAACGGATCGCTTCCACATGCGCAGTGAAAGTTGCCAGGAAGTCCTCGAAGACGGCGCGGTGGACGTAGATGCGTTCCATGCTGATGCACAGCTGGCCGGAGTTGGAGAAGCAGCCCTGCGCGGCACCCCTGGCCGCCTTGTCGAGGTCCGCGTCGGCGAGGACCAGCGTGGCGTTCTTTCCGCCCAGCTCACCCGAGAAGCCGATCAGCCGTTCGGCGCACAGCTGTGCCACGATCCTCCCGGTCTCGGAGGAGCCCGTGAACATGAGGAAGTCCACGCCGCTGATCAGCCCAGCGTCGGCCCGTCCCCGGTCACGATCTGGAACACGTCCCGGGGAAGCCCGGCCTCCCGCAGAAGCTCCAGGGCAAGCAGTGCCGTGAAAGGGGTCTGGGAATCCGGCTTGAGGACGCAGGCGTTGCCGGCCAGCAGGGCGGGGATCGCATCCGAGACGGCAAGGGTCAGCGGGTAGTTCCACGGGCTGATGATGCCCACCACGCCTTTGGGGAGCCGGTACTCCGCCGTCCGGGTCAGGCCCGGAGCCGCCCCGGTGCGGCAGGCCGGGCGGAGGAAGCGTCCGGCCGTGCGCCGGTAATAGGCGGCGGTCAGGGCGGCGTCCGCGAGCTCCTCGAAGGCATTGAGCCGCGACTTGCCGCTCTCCGCCTGGACCAGGTCCAGGATCTCCGCCTCCCGCTGGAGCAGCAGCGCATGGAACCGCCCGACGACGGCGCGGCGCTCGCGGAGGGGAACGGCGGCCCACTCCCGCTGGGCTGCCCGGGCACTTTCGACGGCAGCCGCCACGTCATCCGGCGTGCAGACGGGGACTGCGCCCACCAGGCTGCCGTCCAGCGGGGAATGTGAAACCTGCGCGGGCCGGCCCGGTCCGCAGGTCACCAGGTCCGGCAGGTGGAAAAGGTCGCCAGGCGCTCCAAGCTTGTGGCCGGTTCCTGCCGGCGTGGTCCCCGGCTCGGTGGTGCTGGTCATTGTGGTCCCCTTTGGCGGCAATATAATTTCCGAGCCTAGCCGCAGAAGGGCCTGTGGATCCGGCGGCACCCGTGAATTCAGGCGCCGGGAGGCCGGTACTTGATCTCACCTGCTTTCTGCAGGGCTTCCATGGTGTCCTCCACGCTCATCAGCACCGTGGTTTCAAACGTGCTCAGCGCACCGCCTCCGCTGATGGCGAGGGCCACCGCCGCCATGGAGACGTTGTCCGGGGCTTCCCACAGGTTGTAGCCATCATGGCTGCCGAAGGCATACCAGAATCCGTGCAGCTTTCCGCCTACCGATTCGATGTACGCCTGCGCGGCTTTCCGCCGGTCCTCGGGGTTGTTGATCAGCCGGCCCCAGGTCTCCGGTGTGTAGCTGAACCTTGACAAATACAGAGGCATTTTTCCTGTCCTTCCGTGTCCTGCCCGGGTGATCCACCCAGAATGGCAGCGCGCGGACCGAACGGCAACGGCCATGGAATTTGCTGCACGGTACGCTCGGCACATGGTGCAGCGGCATAGGCATTACTACGGTGAAGACCCCAGCCAGTGGGGCGAGCTGTTCCTCCCTGACCTGCCCGACGGCGGTACCCACCGCGGTGTGGCGGTGGTGATCCACGGGGGCTACTGGCGGTCAAAGTACGGGGCGGAGCTGGGGGAGCCGCTGGCTGGGGACCTCGCCGCGCACGGAATGGCGGCCTGGAACCTGGAGTACCGCCGGGCAGGGAATGGCGGCGGCTGGCCGCATACGTTCCGGGACATCCTGGCGGGCATCGACAAACTGCAGGAGCTGGCCGGTCCCCATGCCCTGGACCTGGCCCAGGTGGTGGCGTTGGGCCACTCCGCCGGCGGGCACCTCGCCGTGTGGGCGGCAGGCCGCGGCCGGCTGCCCCGCTTGGGACTGGACGCTCAGCAACGCGAGGTTGGGTTAAAGGACGACGGCGTCCGCCTCACCGGGGTGGTGAGCCAGTCCGGCGTCCTGGACCTGGCGGAAGCGGAAAAGCTGAACCTCAGCGATGGTGCCGTGGCCAACTTCGTTGGCGGGCCGTCGTCGGAATTCCCCGGCCGGTACCGGTACGCAGACCCCATGGCCGCGCTCCCGCTGGATGTTCCCGTCATCGCCGTCCACGCCACGGAGGACGAGGACGTGCCGTTGGCCATGTCAACCTCCTACGTGGAGGCGGGCAAATCCGGACCAGTGCCTGCGCGGCTGGTCACGGTGCCCGGGGACCACTTTGCGCTGATCGATCCAGGGTCCCAGGCCTACAGAAAGTGCCGTGGACTTGTGCAGGAGCTGCTGCGGTGAGGCGCTCAGCGTGCCGAGCCCGCAGTTGTCCTGAAGTACAGTGACGGCCATGGACATTCCCTGGTCGCAAGGTGCCTGGACCCACCCGCCCGTTTCCGCCGTCGAGCACGGCACGGATCTGCTGGTCACCGCCAAGGAAGGCAGCGACGCCTGGCGAACCACCTCGTACGGTTTTATCCACGACAGTGAGCACGCCCTCCTGGCACCTTTTCCGCCGGATTCCGCGGTGGAAGTGGAATTTACCGCTGACTTTTCCGAGCAGTTCGACCAGGCGGGGATCTTCGTGCGCATTTCTGCCGGGCAGTGGGTCAAGGCCGGCGTCGAGTTTGCCGACGGCTCCTGCCAGCTCGGGGCGGTGGTCACCGACGGCGTGTCCGACTGGTCCCTGGCTCCCGTTCCGGCCTGGCGTGGAAGCCGGGTGCTCGTCCGGATCAGCCGTACCGGTGACGCGCTCACCATCCGGGCACAGGCAGCCGGCGGACCCCTGCAGCTGGTCCGGCTGGTCCCGCTCGATCCCGCCGCGGATGCCCACGCCGGGCCTTTCGTGTGTGCCCCCACCAGGGCGGGGCTGACCGTGCCTTTCCATGCCTGGAGGACCACGGAACCCGACGGCGCCCTGCACTGACCGCGCCTGCCGGCCCGGACGTCGTCACGGACCGGCGTTGGCTGCCGTCTTTCTGGCAGAGTATGACCATGCTCACTGTTATTGGCGAAGGCCTTGTTGACGTTGTCCAGCGCGCCTCGGGAATTGAAGCCCACGTGGGCGGCAGCCCGCTGAACGTGGCGGTGGGCCTGGCCCGCCTTGACCACCCGGTGCAGTTCATCGGCCGGTACGGCCGCGACGCCTACGGCGATTCCGTCGCGGCGCACCTGCGCGCCAGCTCCGTCATGGTTCCAATGGGCCCCGATGACCTGCCCACCAGCGTGGCCACGGCCCTGATTGACGACGACGGCGCCGCCACCTACACGTTCGACCTCACCTGGGAGCTTCCGGGCATCGCCGACCGGCTTGCCTTCATGCTGCAGGGCACCACCCTGCTGCACACCGGCTCCATCGCCACCATGCTGGCGCCCGGCGCAACCGATGTGCTGGCCGCCGTCGAATACGCCCACCCGCACGCCACCATCAGCTTCGACCCCAACTGCCGGCCAAGCATCATCACCGACGTGGACTACGCGCGCCGGCACACGGAAAAGTTCGTGACCCTGGCGGACGTGGTCAAGGCCTCCGATGAGGACCTCGCCTGGCTGTACCCGGACATGGACGTGCTGGATGCCGCACGGCGCTGGTTGTCGCTGGGCGGATCCGAGGGCCCCGCGATGGTGGTGGTCACGCGCGGCGCGGAAGGGCCCTGGGGAGTGGGCCATGCCGGTGAAGCCAAAGTGCCGGCACCCCGGGTTGAGGTGGCGGACACCGTGGGGGCAGGGGACTCATTCATGGCGGCACTGCTCTCCGGCCTGGTGGACCGCGGCCTGGACGGCGCGCAGAACCGGAAGGACCTGCGGGAACTGCCGGCCGAGGGCCTGGCCGAGCTCCTGGCGCATGCTGCCCGGGCCGCAGCGGTGACGGTTTCCCGGCCCGGCGCCAACCCGCCCACGCGGGCTGAACTGGATGCGGTTCTCTAGGGAGTGATCAGTCCGGTCGCCGCCCGTGACCCGGAAGTTGCACGGACGTACACTCGTGATGACAGCGAGCCGTGCAGCGACTCAAACAACCCCAGGAGGACTGTTATGGGCAATGTAACAACGAGTCCCGAGGCGGCGGCCGCCGCGCAGACCCTGTTCCGGGTCGCTCTGGGAGGAGTGCTTGTCGCTCACGGAACCCAGAAACTATTCGGCTGGTTTGGCGGGGGAGGCGTTGAAGGCACCAGCAAGGGCATGCACGCCATGGGATTCCGACCCGCGAAACCCAGCGCCGTCCTGGCTGGTGTAGGTGAAGCCGGAGCTGGGTTTGCCCTGGCGCTGGGGCTGGGCACCCCAGCTGCCGGCGCAGCTGCGGCAACCACGATGGGCGTCGCGGCCAGTGTCCACGCACCGAACGGTTTTTTCGCCACCGAGGGCGGTCTGGAGTACCCAGCCGTGCTGGGCCTGGCAGCAGCAGCGTTCACGATCGGCGGCTCCGGGCCCTATTCCCTGGATGCCCTCACCGGTCATGTCCTGGACCGGCCGTGGATGCGGATCACTGCCTTGGCTGTGATCCCCACAGCCATCGCCATCCAGATTTCCCGCCGGCGCAAGGCCTTGGCTGGCGACGCTGCGGCTCCGGCGGCGGGTGCCGCCCCGGAGGAAGGCTGAACCTGGCCGCCGCCGGAAGTGGTTCCCGCGGCGGGCGGGTTTTCCTAAACGTTTATTGGGCTCCTGCTACTCCTTCCCCAGCCCGGCAGCCGGGGTCTTCCCGCCCGTTACCTCATTGAGGGCGGTGAGGTTGAAGATGCCGTTGATGTCGGACTGCTTGGTGGTGCCGGCAGCGACGCCGTCGGCCAGGAGCTTTTCGTAGGTTCCGGCCAGCGGGTCCACGGTGAACACGATGTTCTTGAGGGAGCGGTCGATGACGTCGGCTTTCAGCTCCGCGCCCGCGGCTTCCTTGAGGGCGGCGTTGATGACGCCGGCCTTGTCGTCGGTAGAGGCGTTGTTCAGCCATTCGACTGACTTCACGTGGCCCTTGAGCAGCGACTTCACGGTCTCCGGGTGGTCGGCGGCGAACTTCTGGTTGACGATCAGGATGGTGGTGGGGAACTCGCCCGGCTTGCCGGACAGCGAGCCGTCCCACAGGTCCTTTTCGTCCACCAGGACCTTGGCTCCGGCAGTGAGCACCAGGCGTGAGGCCCACGGCTCAGGCAGCCACGCGCCGTCGAGCTTTCCGTCCTGAAAGAGCTTCAGGGTCTGGGCGTTCTCGGTGGGGTTGATGGCCACGTCACCGCTGCCGTCAACGTTGGTCTTGTAGCCCTGGGACGCGAGCCAGGCGCGGAGGGCCACGTCCTGCGTGCCGCCGAGCTGCGGGGAGGCAAGGGTTTTGCCCCTCAGGTCCGCGGCGGAGCTGATCTCCGGCCGAACCACCAGCTGGGCGCCGCCGGCTGCAGCGCCGGCGATGATGTTTACCGATTCGCCGCCGCTCTTCACGAACGAGTTGATGGCGGGATTCGGGCCGATGTACGTGGCATCGATGGCACCGGCGTTCAGCGCCTCGATCGCGGCCGGGCCGGCGTTGAACACCTGGGTGCTGAGCCTGGTATCGCCGAGCTCCTCCGCGATGTAGCCCTGGCTTACCCCCACCAGGGCGGGGGCGTGGGTGACGTTGCCGAAGTATCCAAGCTTGAGTTCCCCGGCGGGGTTGCCGGCGGGGGCGGTCTCCCGCACTGCCGCGGGGGTCCCGCCGTTCACGGCGGAGGCGACGGCGGCGCCCCCGCCAATGAGGGCAAGGATGCCGACGGCGATGCCGACCTTCAGCCCGAGCGGCCGCTTGGGCGCGGCGGACTGGCCGGCAACGATGCGGGTGGAGCCTGGCTGGTCCTGCGGATTCTTGGGGCTTTGGCGCGAGGGATCTGACACTGGAATTCCTTTGCTGGGGCGGATGCTGAGTTGAGATTACGGAGCGACCGGCAGCGCCACAATCGTTCCCGTAGCGGGCGTTCACGGGAGGTCGCGGGGGCTCAACAAGGCGTAGCACAGCGACAAGAAACGTCGCGGGACGTCTTTTTCCGGGGCACCGGAAGGAGTGTTCCCGCGGCAATGAATCCCATAGGTTGCCGGTCATTGGGGCCTGTTTCCGGGTCCTGATGCCGACGTACGATCAGGCATGGAAAAGTTGAAATTTGAGGTGGATATCAACGCTCCCGCCGGGACCGTCTGGGCCACGATGCTCGACGATGCCACCTACCGGGAATGGACGAGTGCCTTCAGCGAGACAGGTTCCTTCTATGAGGGCGACTGGAACACGGGCAGCGAGATTCGATTCCTCGGCCCGGACGGTGAGGGGTCCGTGGGAGGGATGATCGCAACAGTTGAGGAATGCAGGCCGAACGAGTTCGTGTCCCTGCGGTATCTCGGCCAGATCGTCCGCGGTGTGGATGACACGACCAGTGATGCTGCGCAGGAATTCATCGGAGCCCACGAAAACTATTCGTTCACCGAAGCCGACGGCGTAACGAAAGTCGAGGTCGAGGTTGAGAGCGTGGAGGACTGGGCGGCCATGCTGAACGAAACGTGGCCCGTGGCCCTCGCCAAACTCAAGGACCTCGCCGAAGCGCGGGCCTGACCTAGTTGCCCTCGGCGGCCCTGGACCTCCGTGCGGCTCAGTCAAACGGCCGTTTAGGCAGCTTTCACCAGCGGAAGCTCGTCCCAGTGGGTGGTGTACCTGGGGGACCGCATGTTCCGTTTCATGGTCCAGTCCAGGCCCGACTTGATGCCGGCGTGCCCCAGGCCGATGGAGCCGCGTCCGAAGCGGCTGCCCACGTCCTCCAGCAGGGTGCCGATGTGGCGTTCCTCGTGCCGGTTCTCGAACAGCTCCAGCGGGGACTGGTTGCCGGTAGGCCGCAGGTCCGTCAGCATGAGCCCCACTTTGACGTACTTCAGGCCATCGCGGATGTTGGGCAGCAGGGCGTGCGCCGCCCGGGTGAGCAGGAGCGGGTCGGCGGTTGGCATCGGCAACGGGACGCACACGGACGGATAGGCCTGCTCCTGCCCGCTGAAGGGCGAGGTGCCGGCGAATGCGGTGAGGACTTTCGCCTGCAGCCCGTGCTTGGCCAGCCGCGCGCTCGCATTCTGGCCGTAGACGCTGAGGACCTGCCGCAGCCCCGCCGCCGTGGTGACCGGGGTGGAGAAGGAACGGGAGAAGATCAGCTGGTCCCGGCCCAGGCGCTCCTCTTCCATGGGGATGCAGGGCGTGCCGTTGAGTTCCAGGACAGTGCGCATCATGACCACGGAGAACTTGTCCCGGATGGCCACGGGGTCGGCGCGGGTGAGGTCCAGGATGGTGTAGATGCCGATGGCGTTCAGGCGCCTGGTCAGGCGGCCGGCGATGCCCCAGATTTCCTCCACGGACAGGCGCCCCAGCAGCTGCTCCCGCACGGCGGCGGGAACGCTGTCCCAGTGGCATACCCCGCCGAATGCCGGGTTGTTCTTGGCCCATTTGTTGCACAGTTTGGCCAGCGTCTTGGTGGGCGCGATCCCGACGCATACGGGCACGCCCACATTGCGGCGGACGGCATTCTTCATGGTCCTTCCCAGCGCCAGCAGCTGCTCCGGCTTCCCCTTCACTCCGAGGAAGGCCTCGTCGATGCTGTAAATTCTCACACCCCTTCCTGCGTGTTGTACCGGCGCCGTCGCGCACGACCTCTAGCTTCGGATAGATGAGTGAGTCAGTAACCAGAACATGGCACCTGCATTTTGTTCAGGCATTGCCTCAGAAAGCGGCTGACGCACTGCTGGTTCGCGCGCTCGGGCCATTGTCCGATGGACATGGCAACGCAGCAAGGGTCGGGCGACCGTTTCTCCTCGACGGGCGGGGCTCTCCACATGCCGCTGTCAACGCATTTTTTTCAAGCCGCAGAATGCGCAACAGGGCCGCCTCAACCAATCGCAAATATGCATTCGCCCTCCGCGTCTGGATGAACTTCCTTGAGCTTCGCCAAACCGCGTGGGATGCCGCCGCGGACGACGACCTCTTCGACTACAAGTTCTGGCGACGGACAGATGAGAACAATCCACGACGCGTGGCAGGTTCAACCTGGCGCGACGATCTGTCAGCTATTTCCGCCTTTTATGGTTGGGCCGAAGGCTTTCAAGAGACTGCCCTCGCATCTCTCGGCACACCTGATTCCCTTGTCAGGGGCCCACGGGACAGAAGGACCTGGGGCACGCGCCCGGAGTATTCCGCAAAGCGCGGTCGGGCGGGCGCGTCCACGGTCAGGTCTGCCGACGTGAAATGGTTCTCCCCGGGAGCGTTCAGAAGGTGGCGCGATGTGGGGATTCTGGGCATGGCGCCGGACGGGACGGAGAGAATCCGTTGGCGGCCGCGGTCCCTGACACGGGACGCTGCTTTTGTCGACGGACTTCATGGGACTGGGCTGCGCCTTCAGGAATGGGCGAGCGTCCTGGTCAACGAATTGAGGCATCCGTCGGACGAAAACAACTACGTCACTCTCCGTCTGGCGGATGCCTGCGCAAAAGGCGGGCATGGTCGCCCGTACTGGGCCAAGCGTGAGGTGCTCAACAGTGTTTGGAACTACATCGAGACAGAGCGGGCCTCGTCCATTCGCCGTGCCCGCGCTTCGGGAGTATATGAGCGACTTTCCGGCATGCGCATTATTTGCGAGGTCCGTGAGGACGCACTCCTGACTCTCAGTGAACCGGGCCGCCCGTCGAGTTTGTTGGTGCTGAATGACCTGTCGCCCGAAGAAAGACAGTCGCTCTTTGTGCGGACGGCCGAGGGTCTGGAGCCTTTGGCTCTCTGGTTGAACGAGGATGGCCTCCCGCGTGGCAAGCGGAGTTGGTATAAGTGCTTCAACGGGGCCAATCGACGAGTGGCGAGGGCGGGTATCGACCGGTTGCAGTGTCATCCCCATGTGTTGCGCCACAGCTTCGCCCTGCGCTGGTACGCAGTTGGACGGCTGGTGTGGGAACGACGGGCACCAAGCCTCAGCCCTGGCCAAGCTCTCGATTTCCGAGAGCAGTTCGGTGACACCTGGTCTCTGGTCCAAATGATGCTCGGGCACTCCGACGTGAATACAACCAGGGACATCTATCTGGACCCGTTTCGTGGTCTTGATGTGAAGCTACTGCTCGAGCATGGCGTCAACGAGCTGCAGGCCGAGACGCTGTTGCACGTGCTCCGGCCAGACCCGAGAGTCCGTCTTGACGAAGTCAGGCCCGTTGAGGAAAGCCGATGAGGGAGGCTGCACTTCCCAAGGCGGGGTACGCATCCCCTGACAATCATTTCTTGTCGGACGGCCGGACCATCGTGCGCGTTTATCCCGAGGCCGGCCGTGGGTTCAAAGACTTCTCGTTCCACGCCTTGAATGTGGCGCCAGAGCTTCAAACGCTGTTCGCAGAGGGATTCGCGTTGGCGACTGGTCCCGCCGGCACCCGACGCACGATCCCCTCTGCCGCGAACCTCTTCGCGGGAATCAGTATGTTTGTGAAGCTAATGGCCTCCGGCCCGAGGCCGCCCGCCCGGACTGCGGACCTTCGCCCCGTGCACCTGGCGGAGCTGCGCATGCGACACACGGCTTCCGCGGTCAGCGCGCTGCATGCCATTCGGGTCGTACTTCGCTCGAATCCCGACGTGCCGATGCCGTTCAGAAACGCCCTCTTCGCGCCCCTTCCCAACGCGAGACGCTCGACATTGTCCGTTTCTTACACGAAGGCGGAGTTTCGGAGCATCCAATGGGCAGCACGGTCCGACGTCCGCACGGCGTTGCAGCGTATTCGCGCCGGCGAGATCGAGCTCAGTTCATGGCGACAGGAACGCGGTCAGGTCTCAGACGCTTCGGACCGTCCGGGAGGCCCGGAACGCAGCCGGGACCGAGGTGGCGTTCTGAATCATCTGGCATTGTTCGGCGACGTTCCGCGGTACACGTCCGGTGCATCGCGCGGTCACAGCTCCATACGTGGAGCAACGAAAGCCTTCAGTTCACTCTTCCCCACCGCCTCAGAAGTGGCGGCCATGGCCGTGCTGTTCCAGTGCCTGACCGGGCAGAACCTATCCACCATTTGTAACTTGACGACGCGGTACAGCCGCGCGGACGGCGACTGGCAGGGCGAGACCAAGGTGCTGATCACCCGCGGTTCCAAACCCCGGCGCGGGCCAATGAAAGCCGAAATGGACTTTCCCCTCACATCAATTCCGGCCTGGATCGAGCCACACCAATTTGAGGATGAGAAGGACGACTACGGGTCCCCGTTCGGCCTCTACATGATTGCCGAGGAGCTGTGCCGCCGCGCCCGCCAGCTCGCATCCACAGACGCACTGCTGGTCGGGCACTGGAACCAACAACGAGCCAGCACCACAAATGGCCTGGGCTTTCGGCAGATAACCGACATCAACTGCACGAGCCTATGGAAAGGCTGGACCGACAAGGACGGCAAGCGGCAACGCATGGACAGCAAGCGCCTCCGACGCACCTTCCTTGAACTTCACCAGCGTCCCGTGGCGCACACCGCTGGCACCCTGGCGGACACGTACTTGTCCCGCGACGCTGGATCCCTCGACGCAAACCAGGGGGTTGTCCAACGCGTCCTGGAGACCGAGGTAGAGCGCATCACGTCAGGGAGAATCGCCCTCGCCCTGACCCAGCGCGATGTCGAGCAGGCAGCCACTGACGCGACCGGAGTCGCCCAGCGGTTCGGGATTCCGGTCGAGACACTGCGAACCCTTCTGGAGGGCCGGCTTGAAACGGTGGCAACGTCCTGCATCGACAATAAGAACGGACCCGCAACGGAACCGGGAAAGCCGTGCACGGCATCCTTTCTGCTCTGTCTGGGCTGTGCAAATGCCCGGTCCGAACCGCGGCAGGTCCCGATTCAGGCATTGCTCCGCCAGCGGCTGGAGGCGCTTCGGGATGAGCTTCCACCCCAACGCTGGCAGCAGCTCTACGGCACGGCCGCCGAACAACTCGATGACCTACTCAAACAACAGCGGGCCGACATTGCAGTGGCTGCATCCCGGGCGACCAGCGAGGACGCAGCCCTCGTCGAAGCACTGTTAGACGGAAGGCTTGAACTGCGGTGACTCATCACGCAGCCGCACAAAGCGGGCGGCTCCTCGAGGAAAACCCGCTTGTGCTCACCAACCGGCCGGTCCGGCCAGATGTAGATCCCTCCCGGTTGTCCCGGTTCGCCGACGATAGATGGGACTTGACCCCAGGCATTTTTGAAGACCACGGCACCAAGGTGAGTCTGACCTTCGAGGCCTTTCCGTCCAGGTGGCGGTTGGCAGTAAAAGAATACTTTTGGTCTCTGATCAACGACGACACAGCCAGGTCCCTGCCGGCGGCGCAACTGGGGAAACGCGTTTCACTACGGACGATCAGTTTCGCGCGGACTCCGCTGGCAAAGGTCCTGACCTGGGCCGAAGATCACGGACTGACCTCACTGGAGGAGCTTTCGGCAGCCAAACTCGACCTCATGCTGGACCACATCTCGGCACTCGATGTGAGTTACCTCTCCAAAGGACAAATGATCAGCGAGACCCGCCGGCTATGGGCCTACCGCGACGTGGTCCCCGAGGTGCTCCGCTTGCCGGAACCTCAACCATGGCTTGGGGAGCTCGCGCGGGATTTGTTCGCCGAACCACAGCACCGATCACGGAACCGCACAGCCAGAATCGATGATGAGACCCTGGTCCCGCTCCTTGGGTGGGCCATGCGGTTCGTCGACGAGTTTTCCGCGGACCTCACTGCATCCTTTCGTGAATACTGCCTCCTGCTTCAGCAGGAGGACCGGTATCGTGCACCGGGCATTGGCCGGTGGGCGCCTCCCGGAACGCGACGGGAGAGACTACGGCACGTCCTGGACGAACTTGCCCGCGACGGCAAGAAACTGCCGGGCCGTTCCCGCGAGGACGGCAGCCGCGAAATCCGCTGGCAGCACCTTGGCAGGCTCACCTACTCGACGGGGCATGAACACTCGCGGCATGACCGGGATCTGATCCACGAATCGGGTCTCGAGATTGACGACAACGTCTACCTGGGAACGCCATGTGAAGGGATGGTTGACGGTGAACCATGGCGAACAAGGCCCATACCCTTCGATGACGCAACCAATCTCGCACAGCATCTCGCCACCGCGTGCTTCATAGTTATCGCGTATCTGTCCGGCATGCGGCCCGGGGAGGTGCTGAGCCTCGAGCGTGGTTGTGTTGAACACCATGAACCCACCGGACGGTGGTCAGTCACCGGAGTGCGGTGGAAAGGCGCGCGGACCGATGGCTGCGCCAAGGCGGTCGAGGGTCAACAAAGGGAAATTCCGTGGGTGGTCCATCCGATCGTGGCCCGGGCCATCGATGTACTGACCCGGCTGCACCCCGAGAAGCTTCTCTTCCCGTTGCGTCTTCGTCCCAAACCGGTGCGGGGTCCGGCCGAGCCAGACAATCTCAGGCCGGGCAAGGCCCTCACGACCTCTCAGATCGGCGCCGACATCGTCGAGTTCATTGAATGGGTCAACAAATACTGTGAGGACAACGCGAGGCCCGATTCCATTCCTGCTGACCATCATGGCCGTGTCAGCCCGAGGCGCTTTCGCAGAACTCTCGCCTGGCACATCGTTCGCCAGCCGAGGGGCCTGGTTGCAGCAGCAATCCAGTATGGGCACGTGGCTACGCACATCACCCAGGGGTACGCGGGAACCTACGGCGCGGGCTTCCTGGACGAGCTCGCGCTGGAGCGCTGGCTGGAACGCATCGAAGACGTTGATGAACTGGAAGCCTACCTCGACTCCGGAGGCCAGGTCAGCGGACCAGCGGCGACCGAATTCGAATCGAGAATCCAACGTGCGCAGGCGAAGTTTGCCGGCCGGACAATCCCCACGGGACGCCAGGCCGACAGGCTTCTCCAGGATCCGGTGCTTCAAGTCTTCAAGGGCCGGGGAATGCACTGCGTGTTCAACAAAGCCACAGCCCTGTGCACAAAGGAATCCGAAGAGAAGCCTTCCCTTGGAGAATGTAGAAGCTCATGCTCGAACATTGCGCGAACTGACGGAGACATCCTCGAACTTCGCGCCGACATCGAGTCGCTTCCCGACGATCCACTGGCACCCCCGATTCGGCACCGCCGACTCGAACTCATAAAACAAACCCTGACCGACGCCGTCAAGAACCACGAGGAGCCGAAACGATGAGCGATCAGGACGCACACATCATTCGTGCAGCACTCGAACGGGCCAAAGATGACTTGCTGGAGGGCCGGGTTCCCGGTCCCCTCACAAGCATCAGGCTGGTCGAGGTCGCCGGAGTCAAACGCCACCGCCTCACCCACGACAACAAAGACATCAACGACGAATTTCAGCAGAGAGCGCGCGAATTGAACCGCACAAAGCCTGAAGTCGACGGCGTCCGGGCACAACTCGACGACGAACGCAAACGGAACAAGCGACTGGTCGCAGAACGCGATGCACTCGATAGACGAGTCAACGCCTATGCCACCGCCCTGCACGCCGTGCTTGAGGAGCGCGATCGGCTGACCGCAGCCTTGAAAGGCCAAGAGAACATCCGCGACATCTCAGATCACAGGCGTTAGTTCAGGGTTCCGGAGCATGATCCCATCGCGATGAATCGACCAAATATGAGAGAGTGCTAGGCCGGACTGAACAAGGGAGGACATGGCCGCCTTAGCGCATCTGGCCGCTACAGTCCGCCGGCCAGCTTGTAGTAGGCGGCGTTCCAGGCCAGTTCCTTCTTGAACTGCCGGATGGTGGTGCCCTCGTCGATGGTGAGGAGTTCGGTCTTGGCGATCTCGGCGAAGTCCTCGAAGACCTCCATGCCCACCTGGGTGGAGAGGACGGTGTGGTGGGCGGCGCCGGCGGTGAGCCAGGCGGCGGCGGAGGTGGCGAAATCGGGCTTGGGCGACCAGAGCGCCCGGGCCACCGGCAGGTTCGGCAGCGGCTCGTCGAGATCGACGACGTCGACGGCGTTCGCCACCAGGCGGAACCGGTCGCGCATGTCGGACAGCGCCACGACGACGCCGGCGCCGGCGTCGGCGTCGAAGACCATCCGGACGGGATCTTCCTTGCCGCCGATGCCCAGTGCGTGGATCTCGACGCGCGGCTTCGTGGCGGTCAGGGAGGGGCAGACCTCGAGCATGTGGGCGCCGAGGATCTTCTCCTGGCCGGGAGTGAGGTGGTAGGTGTAGTCCTCCATGAGGGAGGCGCCGCCGGGCAGTCCGGCGCCCATGACCTTGGCGGCCCGGACCAGGATGGCGGTCTTCCAGTCGCCCTCGGCGCCGAAGCCGTAGCCGTCGGCCATGAGCCGCTGGACGGCCATGCCGGGGAGCTGGCGCAGTTCGCCGAGGTCTTCGAAGGAGGTGGTGAACGCGGCCGAGCCGTTCGCCTCCAGGAAGCTGCGGAGACCGAGTTCGATGCGGGCGCTGTAGCGCAGCGACTCGTGGCGGGCGCCGCCCTTTTGAAGTTCGGGGACCACCTCGTACAGGCGCTCGTACTCCGCCACCAGTGCGTCGACGTCGGACTCTGCGGCGCCGTGCACGGCGTCGGCGAGCTCGTTGACGGACCAGGTGTTGACCGAGACGCCGAAGCGCAGCTCGGCCTCGGTCTTGTCGCCTTCGGTGACGGCCACGTTGCGCATGTTGTCCCCGAAACGGGTCAGCTTCAGGGTCCGGACGGCGGCCCAGCCAGCGGAGGCGCGCTGCCAGGCACCCACCTGGCGGGCCACCTCCGGGTTGCTGACATGCCCCACCACGGTCTTCCGCGGCACACCCAGACGGGACTGGATGTAGCCGAATTCGCGGTCGCCGTGCGCGGCCTGGTTGAGGTTCATGAAGTCGAAGTCGATGTCCGCCCAGGGCAGTTCCACGTTGGCCTGGGTGTGCAGGTGCAGCAGCGGCTTGCGGAGCAGGTCCAGGCCCTGAATCCACATCTTCGCCGGGCTGAAGGTGTGCATCCAGGCCGTCACGCCGATCACGGCGTCGTCCGAGTTGGCCTCCAGCGCAGTGCGGCGGATGGCGTCCGAGTCGGTCAGCACGGGCTTCCAGACGAGCTTGACGGGCACGTCGGAGGAAGCGTTCAGGGCGGCGGCGATCTCCTGGGACTGCGCGGCGACCTGTTTCAGCACATCCTCGCCGTAGAGGTGCTGGCTGCCGGTGAGGAACCAGACCTCGTACTGCTCAAGGGACGTGTTGTTGGCGTTGGGCATGTGGGGCTCCTTGGGTAAGCTTGCGGGGCCGATCTAGCGGCCGTAGACGTTTTGGTAGCGGTCGTAGAGGGATTCGATCTTGGCCTGGTCAATGGGCAGCGGATCGCCCAGCTGCCGGGCAATGTGCACGGTGCGGGCCACTTCCTCGCACATCACGGCGGCCTTGACCGCGGATTTCGCGTCCTTGCCGATGGTGAACGGGCCGTGGTTTTGCATGAGGACCGCGGGTGAGTGGGAGTTCTTTAGCGTCTCCACGATGCCCTTCCCGATCGAGTCGTCGCCGATCAGTGCGAACGGGCCCACCGGGATAGGTCCGCCGAATTCGTCGCCCATCATGGTCAGCACGCACGGGATCTCCTCGCCGCGGGCAGCCCACGCGGTGGCGTAAGTGGAATGCGTGTGCACTACTCCGCCGACCTCGGGCATGTGTCGGTAGACGTACGCGTGGGCTGCCGTATCCGATGAGGGAGACAGGTCCGGGTTGCCCCAGGCGGCCGGATTGCCGTCGGCGTCCGAGCTTAGGCGGGCTACGGGCGTTCCGTACAGGTCGGTGACCACCATCTGCTCGGGGGTCAGGTCGTCGTAGGAGACGCCGGAGGGCTTGATGACCATGAGGTCATACCCCGGGATGCGGCCCGAGACGTTGCCCGCGGTCCACACCACCAGTTGATAGCGGGTTAGCTCGGCGTGCAGATCGCAGACTTCGCGCCTGACTTGCGCGATGGTTTCCAGCAGGTCGCTCATGCTCGGGTTCCTGCCGGGACGGTTGCCTCGTGTGCAGTGCGCTGGATTGCCTTGAGGCGGTGCATGACCTCGTTGGTTCCGCGGCCGAAGTAGTCGTGCAGGGTCCGGTATTCCTGGAAAAGGGCTTCGTAGGCTGCGACGTTCTCCGGGATCGGTGTGTAGACCGCGCCGGGGGCGGCTGCCATGGCGGCCGCGGCTTCCCGGATGTCCTTGTATTTCCCGGCGGCCACGGCAGCGTGGATTGCTGAGCCAAGGGCCGGGCCCTGCTCCGAGCCGATCGTGGAAAGCTGCAAGCCCGTGATGTCCGCGTAGACCTGCATCAGGAACGTGTTCTTCAAGAGCCCGCCGGCCACGATGAACTCCTTGACCGGAACTTCGGAATCGCGGAAGGCGTCCACGATGGTGCGCGTGCCGAACGCCGTGGCTTCAAGCAGCGCCCTGTAGGTGTCTTCGGGTTTGGTGGCCAAGGTTTGGCCGATCACCACGCCTGAGAGCTCGTGGTCCACCAGCACGGAGCGGTTGCCCGAATGCCAGTCCAGGGCGAGCAGGCCGTGCTCGCCGATGGCCTGCTTCGACGCGAGTTCGGTGAGGTATTCGTGGATGCCCAAACCCTTTTCGGCTGCGGCCTCGTGGTACTCCGGCGGCACACCGTTCTTGGTGAACCAGCCGAAGATGTCTCCGACGCCGGACTGGCCGGCTTCGTAGCCCCAGAGACCGTCCACGATGCCGCCGTCTACCACGCCGCACATGCCGGGCACTTCGCGGAGGACATCGCCGTTCATCACGTGGCAGGTGGACGTGCCCATGATCGCGACGAGTTGTCCCGGCTGTACTGCGTTGGCAGCCGGGGCGCTGACGTGGGCGTCCACGTTTCCAACCGCCACTGCGATGCCTGCAGGCAGCCCGGTCCAGGCCGCGGCTTCCTCGGTGAGGTAGCCCGCGGCGTCACCCAGACGGCCGACGGTGTGTTCCAGCTTTTCGGACACGAAGCCCTTGAACTCCGGGTTCAATGCTGCGAGGAAGTCCTCTGACGGGTATTCGCCGTCTTGGTAGATGCCCTTGTATCCGGCCGTGCAGGCGTTGCGGACGTACTTGTCGCAGAGCTGCCACACGATCCAATCGGCTGCCTCAACCCAGTGGTCCATCGCGTCGTAGACTTCGGGGTCTTCCTCGAGCAACTGCAGGCCCTTGGCGAACTCCCACTCCGAGGAGATCAGGCCGCCGTAGCGCGGGAGCCAGAACTCGTTGCGCTCTTCGGCGAGCTGGTTGATGCGGTCAGCCTGCGGCTGCGCTGCGTGGTGCCGCCACAGCTTCACGTATGCGTGCGGCCGGTCCGCGAAACGTTCCAGTTCGTTCAGCGGCGTGCCGTCCGCCGCCGTCGGGACCATAGTGCACGCGGTGAAGTCAGTGGCGATGCCCACCACCTCTGCCGGGTCGATTCCGGCGTCGGCGACGGCAGCTGGTACCGCATGGCGCAGGACGTCGCGGTAGTCGTTGGGCACTTGGAGCGCCCAGTCAGCCGGCAGCCGCTTGCCGGTGGAGGGAAGCCGCTCAGAGACGACGGCGTGCGGGTATTCGAAGACGCCGCTGCCCAGCTCGGCGCCATCCGAGACGCGGACGACGACGGCGCGCCCTGACAAGGTGCCATAGTCCACGCCGATCACGTAGCTGGCTGACGGATCCAGTGTTGGCGTCATCTGTATTTCTCCATTCGGAACGGTAGATCAATGTATTAGCGCTAACAACAAATCGGAAGATTTGCCGCTAGGCCACGTAGGTTCCAGACCCTTGCACTCGAACGACGACGTGGTTCTCAGCAAGCAACTGCATGGCCTGGCGGACAGTTCCTGTCGCCACTTTCAGCTCACGTGCCAGCTGGCCTTCGGTCATGAGTTTGGAACCTGCCGGGATGTTGTTTCGCCGCACGTCTGCGCGAATCGCTTCGGCTATCTGGAAATACAGCGGCACCGGAGAGCTCTTGAGGATCTGAATATTCATCAAGGGGACTATCTC
Source organism: Pseudarthrobacter sp. NCCP-2145 (assembly GCF_023708005.1). Taxonomy (NCBI): domain Bacteria; kingdom Bacillati; phylum Actinomycetota; class Actinomycetes; order Micrococcales; family Micrococcaceae; genus Pseudarthrobacter; species Pseudarthrobacter sp. NCCP-2145. The sequence goes on from NZ_BRCG01000003.1 coordinate 63,796, forward strand.
CTTTTCGGTGTCTTCTGCCGGTGTGGCATCCGCGGGTTCCAAGGTCCGGCGCTCGTCATCGGTTGCAAGCACAGTGATGTCGTTTGCGGTTGGTGTGTTACTTTTCGGCTCCGGCGAGGGCGCCTTTGACGAAGTACTTTTGGAGGAAGAGGTAGGCGATGAGGATTGGGAGGAGTCCGATGAGCGCGGCGGCGGCTGCGGCGCCGACGTTGTTGCCCTGGGTACCGAAGAAGCTGGCTGCGGCGGGGGCGAGCGTGCGGACTTCGGCTTTGTTCAGGATGTAGGAGCTCATGGCGAACTCGTTCCATACGTTGGTTGATGTGAGGATCACGACGGTCGCGAAGACGGGCTTGAGTGAGGGGAGCACGATGCGTAGGAACGTGGTGGTGAGTCCGGCGCCGTCGATGGCGGCTGCTTCCTCGAGAGAGAGTGGCAGTGTCCGCATGAACTGGGTGAACAGGAACACTGCGAGGGGGAGTTGCAGGGTGGTGAGGACCAGGATGAGGCTGACGTAGGTGTTCAGGAGGCCGAGCTGGGCGAGCATTGTGTAGAGGGGAACGAGGATGCTCAGGGGTGGGACCATGAGCATGCCGAGGATGGCCAGCGAGACGAAACGGTTCAGTTTCGTGCTGCGGCGCGCGAGGGGGTAGGCGGCCATGGCGCCGACGATGCAGGTGAGCGCGGTGCTGACGACGGTGACGATCAGGCCGTTCTCCAGGGCCCAGTCGAGGTGCCCGGAGTCCCAGGCTGTGGCGAAGTTATGGAGTGTTCCGCCGTTCAGGGGTGGGAGCCACAGCGAGGTGGTGTCGGTGACGGGTTTGAAGGCTGTGGTCAGGGCCAGATAGAACGGGGTCACCTGTGTGATCACGGCGATGGCGATGAAGATCCAGCGTCCGAGTTGTCCGGCTTGGGAGGTGCGCCGGACGCGTGGTGAAGCGGTCCGTTTCGGTGCGATTGTGGTGGCCATCAGAGGTCCTTTCCGGTGCGGTCCATGCGCGCGACGAGGAAGATTGAGACCACGGCGATCAGCACGAAAAGCGCGACGCCCATGGCGGAGGCGTAGCCGGCGGCCTGCTGGCCGAAGTAGCTGCGTGCAATCAGGGTCGACACTGAGTGTGAGGAGTATCCGGGGCCGCCGGCCGTGAGGACCTGGATGACGTCGTAGAGCTTGAGCCCGCCGATGAGGTTGATGATCACGCTGGAAATGATGGCCGGTCGCAGCAGGGGCAGGGTGATGGACCGGAAGAGGCGCAGTCCGCGGGCGCCGTCTACTTCAGCGGCCTCGGTGATTTCCTGGCCGATGCCTTGGAGGCCGGCGAGGTAGATGACCATTGAGATGCCGACGAATTGAAGCGTGTTAATGAGCACGACGATGGTGACCGTTCCGGGGCCGGTGGAGAGCCAGGCGATCCGGTCGAATCCGACCGAGACGAGGATGTCGTTCAGGGCGCCGCGGTCGTACTGGAAGAGGAAGTAGTACATCATGGTCATCACGACGGGCGAGACGAGAACGGGCAGGTAGATCAGGGCCCGGGCGAAGGCCTTGCTGCGGCCGGCGCCGTCGAGGGCGACGGCGAGCCCGAGGCCGAGGACCTGCTGCAGCACCGTGCAGCCGATGCCGTAGATGAGCGTGTTGACCAGCGCGGTCTGGAACGTCGCGTCGGTGAAGAGCCGCGCGAAATTATCGAGTCCAACGAAGGCCTTGGTGGGGGAGTATCCGTCCCAGTTCGTGAATGCGAGTCCGATGCCCTGGACAAGCGGGTAGAGCATGAAGATGGCGACCATGGCGATCGCAGGCACATACATCAGGTTCATTGACCCGCCACGGCGCCGCCGCGGCCGGCGTTCTTTGTGGGATTCGACCCCCTTGGTGGTCCGGGGGAGGGTGGTTTGTTGGCTCATGTCTCTTGCTTTCGCGAGGTTTTGGATCGGCGGTGCCGATGGGTAATGCGGATGGGGGCCTGCCGGTTGGTTCGTGGGCAGGCCCCCTTTTTTGGGCTATTTCTGGCCGTACAGTGTGGCGAACTGGTTCTTCATCTGGGCGACGGCGCCAGCGACGTCGGATTGTCCGGAGATCACGGAGTCGGTGGTCGCGACCATCGTGTTCCACGAGCCGTTCGGAAGGTACACGCGGTCGAAGTATGGCTTGACCGGGGTCGATCCGCTGGTGACGTACTTGTCGTAGCTGGCGGTGAGCTTGCCGAAGTCGACCTTGACGTCCACAAGGCCTGCCGCGGCGCCGTTCGCTTCGGCAAGGGCAGTTGCGTTCGCCGGCTGGGCGAGGAAGTCAAGGAACGCCAAGGCGTTGTCTTTGTGGCTGCTGGTCTTGGAGACCCCGAACGAGTCGATGCCTTCGCCGCCGATCAGGTACGGGGTATCGCCGTTGGTGGGCGGCAGCGGGATGAAACCGACGTTGGCGTCCGGGTTGTAGGTCCGGGCCGAGGCGAGGATGTTGTTGTTGTAGATCTCGAAGCCGGCCGTTCCGTTGGCGAGGGCGCGGGCCATGTCATCTTCCGAAGCGGAAGAGTAGTCCTTGTTGAACCAGCCCTTGCTCTGCCAGGACTTCACCCGGTCGAGGACCTTGGTGTAAGCGGAGGTGACGAAAGTGCCCTCCTTCATCTGGGTGAGTTCGGCGTCCGTGAACGAGTCTGCGGCCAGGTAGTCGGCCATGTGGCCGGCCGGGCCTTGGGCCTTGCCGCTGGAAAAGATCGGCGTGCTTCCCTTGGCTGCAACCGCCGCTGCTGCGGCATCGAAAGCGTCCCATGTGGTGATTGTGGCCGGGTCGATGCCGGCCTTGTCAAGGACGTCCTTGTTGTATGCGATGCCGGCCGTGTCGAAGGCGCCGGGGAAGGCGTAAATCTGGCCGTCACTGTCACGCATCGCGGAGTCCAGGCCCGGGTTGACCTTTGATGCCCATGGCCGGTCGGTGAGCGGTTCCAGGAACTTGCTGTAGCGCAGCAGGGACCAGCCGTGGGTGGTGAAGATATCGGGGATGTCACCGGAGGCGAGCTTGACCTTCATCTGGTCCTCGTAGTCCGTTGACGCCGCTGTCATCTTCACGGAGATACCCTTCTCCTCCTTGAACTTGGCGATGAGGTCCGTCATCGCCTTGTACTGGGGAGTGTCGGTGCCGCCGTTGAGGAACAGCTGAACCTCATCACTGCCGGAGGAGGTGCCGCGGTCGCATCCGGTTGCGCTGACAAGGAGGGCAGCGACACCGAGAGCCGCGATTGCCGCCCGTGCCGTTTTCCGAGAAAGCTTCATTGCTTGTCCTTCGTGGTTGGGTTACTGCAGATGGGTTGGAGGAGTTAGCCGCGCGGGATCGTGTAGACCCGTGCGGTGGCACCGCTGATGCCGGGTCGCATCAGAACGGTGTTGCCCGGGCCGTCGGTAACGTCCCAGGGGGCGAGGGTGCGGGGGTAGATTTCAACGAGTTGCCCGGCGTGGACACCGTCGCCCAGGTCCAGCGAGATTTCAGAGTTCTCATCGCCGCGGTTCCAGATGTAGAGGAGGTCAGCCTCGGGACCGGAGAGCGTCAGCGCGATGGTGTCGGCGTACCACTGGGGAAGACCGGCAGGCCAGCTCGGAGTGGACGCGGCGATGTTGTCGCGGATCACTTTGAATTGCCTGTAGGCATCGTGCACGAGCTCAAGCTGATCCGGGTTCATCCGGTTGAGATAGCCGGAAGCGTAGAGCCGGCCGCTGAGGCCGGTGACCATGGTGAAGGCGATCTCCTCCTGGGTCATCCACGACTGTGGATAGGCCCAGTTGCCCGCCTGCTCAGGGAGCATTTGCACCGGTGCGCCTGCGGCGATCGCCGGGTAAAGGCGGAAGTCCTCCTGGTCGGAGGTGGACTGGAAGTCGAACAGTTCCAGCATGGCGAAGTCGGCCCGCATGGCACCGGAACTGCAGTTCTCGAAGACCACGTTGGGGTAGCGGCGGCGGAGCCCGGCGAACCAGTCGAGATGGGCGCGGTTGTGCCCGAGCAGGCCCGCGCCGACTGAGAAGGCTTCGAAGTCCGTGCCCGGCCCGGGGGTCACGTTGTAGTCCAGCTTGAAGAAGTCGATGCCGAACGTCGTGATGAGCCGGTCGAATGTCGTGTCCAGGTGCGCGCGGGCAGCGGGGTGGCGCAGGTCAAGGAAGTAGCGTTTATGCTCTGTGACGCGGTGCCCATGGCGCTGCAGAAAAGCACCGTCCGGGAGTTGCTGGGCGACCGGGCTGTCGACGCCGATGACTTCAGGCTCCAGCCAGATCCCGACTCCCATACCGGCATCCCGGATCGCCGAAACCACCCGTGCCAGTCCGCCGTCGGGAAAGCGCCGGGCCGAAGGAAGCCACTCGCCGACAGAGGGCCACCAATCGCCGGCCGCCGTGTCGTCGTACCAGCCGGCGTCAATGCAGAAGCACTCGGCGCCGGCGGCCGCCGCTTCCTGGATAAGAGGGAGCAGCTTCTCGGTCGTCGGGTCGCCGTTAATCGTGTTCATGTAGTCGTTGAAGACCAGTAGTGAACTAGTGTCGGCATTCTGGTGGCGGCGCAACCACCGACGATGGCGGGTGAGCTCTGCGATGACGCCCACGAACCCGTCCCCGCTGACGGCAAACGACACCGGCACCGACGTGAACGCTTCGCCTGGTGCAAGTTTGTGCGACCAGTGGTGATCGAGATCCTCCGGGCCGAGCAGGACGAGGGCCACGGAGTCCTCATCCTCGCGGACGTTATCAACCTCCCAGCGCCACCCCCCATTGTGTTCGATCTGCCACGCAAAGGACCGTCCTGTGGCCTTGTTCTCAAGGGCGCCGGTCGGCAGGGCACGTGCCGTGGACCAGGTAGAGGTGCTGACCTTCTCAACGCCACCACGACCGGGCTGGTTCATGTTGGCCGAGTTGAAATCGGCAAGGTTTTTCTGGCTCCACAACGCCTGGGTCGTCCAGCGGAATTCCGCCAACTGCTCGCCAGTACCGGAGTGCAGCAGCAGGTCCTTCGTCGATTCGCCAGGATAGACGAACGCCCCGGCCGAAAAGGAACTGACCGCCTCAAGGATCACTGGAGTGGCCGATGTGTTCACGACAGTCGTCTTCACGCGGGCGGCTGCCAGCGCGGGCGACGCGGTGAACGTCGTCGTCACCTCCAACCCCGTATGCGGGTCCCGCTGCACGACCTCCAGTTCGGCGGCTCCGTCGTGGACGCTCTCGGCGTGGCTTGCGTAGCGAAGGCGGGAACCCACCCCGGTGTTGGTGAAGCGCGTCGTTGTCCGGGCACGGCCGTCGCCCGTTGCGATGAGTTCGACAATCGGCTGCATGGTACGCGCCACCGCGGAATCCGTGTCACTGACGCCGCTCAGGATCACCGGCAGATCGGTGTCGGCGGTGAAGGTCAGGCGCATTTGGCCCGTGGTCCACTCGAAGCGGAACGGGAGCGGGGCAACGGATTCTTCCGCTTCCTGCTCTGCCACAACCGTGGTGGTTGGCGAGGTCTGCGTGTTGTCCAAACGATGCTCCTTTGCGTCGATCCGCCTAATGCAAGCGTTGATCAAATCCGATTGAAGAACAGCATATGTCCTGACATGAAGTCATGCAAGCGTTGATCATTTTTTAATTGCAAGAAGTTTTCGGGCCGGTTTCGTCCCGCAGGGTGTTCAGACAGCGGGTGTGGGAGGTGCCGTGCTTTCCCTGATGACAAGTCCGTAAGACGGCATGCCGGCCGTGCGGTGCGGCTCTTCGAGTTCCATCAGCAGTTCCAGTGCCGCCACGCCGGCCCAATCAAAATCAAGCCGGTAGGTGGTCAGGGCCGGAACCCAAGCCGCCGCCAGAGGCTCGTCGTCGATCCCTGCGACGCTGATGTCTTCCGGGACCCGCTTGCCCGCTTCGTGGATGCTGCGCATCACGGCGAACGCGAGCTCGTCGTTGGCGCAAAAGATCGCTGTTACGTCGGGGTCGCGCGCCAAGGCCGCGCCTGCCTCGCGGGCGGCAGTGATTGACCAGTCGGTTCTATGGACTTCAGGGACGGAGGCGCCCGCATCAATCAGCGCCTGGCGCCAGGCCGCTTCGCGGATATGTGGTTCCCCGCCGCGGCTTGGGGCGGCGACGTGATGAACTGTCCGGTGGCCAAGCGCGAGCAAGTGATTCGTGACCTCGTACGCCGCCCTCCTGTCATCGACGCGCACATGGGGTACGTCGATGTCGGTTTGGTCGCCATGTATCACCGTGGAGATGGGCAAGGTACCCAGGCTGTCCTTCAGGCGCGCGTCGTAAGTGGTGTAGTCAAGGACGACGACCCCGACGATAGGCTGACCAAGCAGCAGATCCAGAGCCGAGGTGGCGTTTTGCAGGTCTGCAGGGTCGAGGGCGACAATGGCAACGAGGTAGCCGGCCTGGCGTGCCCGGCTTTCGATGTTGGCCAGCATTCGCGTGTAGCCATGCAATGCGGTGTCACGCGTGATGACGCCGACAATCGGCTGCCGCCCCTGCACGAGTGCGCGGGCCGCACCGTTCGGCCGGTAGCCGAGCTTTTTCATCGCGGCCCGGACACGATCCTTCGTCACATCGCGCACCGGAATGTTGCCGGTCAGGACGCGGGAGACGGTAGGCTGCGAAACGCCGGCAACGCGTGCGACATCGGCAATCGTCGGCGGCCTCTTGCGCTCACCAGACATCCCCGTTCCAAAGTCACGCTGGAAAAGTGGCCGTGCTGATTCGTCGGGCGATGGGGCGTCGGCCTGTTGTTCAGGCGCCACCTCAACCAGGCCATGAATACGTTGATCATCCACAACACCAATCATCGCTCATGCAACTGAAATGCGGGTAATTCACGAAGACATTCCGAGAGTCGAGCACTGTTTCATCCGCCGTGTGGATAGCTTGAGCCAGATGCGGCACGCAAAAGGCAGGACGCGGTGGCACGCAACTAGACTCACCAAGCCGCTCCGGAAAACGGCACCGATCAACTACACCTACGTCTCCAATGACCACCGCCTGACTACCTTAGAGGCAAAACAGTCCGCAGTGGCCCTGTACTAAACCTCTTGCGGCAGCTGTTGTAGAACGCCGTCTTGCCCTCCAGAAGGGAACCTCGAAGGGTTGCCTGGAGGATCTTGTTGCGCTGCTCCAAGGCGACTTTCGCCTTCCACGAGTGCGGCCACAGCCTCCTCCCTGATTTCCCGCGGCCTGGGCGGCGTCCTAATTAGCATCTGATCCAGAAGAAAGTCGAAGCCCTTGAGCGTCCCCGAGGCCTCCAACAACAGCTTTGTGGATACAGAATGTAAACCTCCAGCCACGCGGAGTACCTGCCGAGCAGCTCCATGACCCGGGCGCTGATGTCGCCATAGAGCTCGTAGTTGCTGGATTTGGCCACCAGTCCCCATTCCTTCGCGCGGGGTGCGAGTTTGAACCACGGCTCGCCGGTGGCAATGCCCAGGGCCTTCGCCTCGGGGGAGCGGGTGACGGCGCAGCCGTCGTTGTTCGAAAGGACCACCAGCGGCCTGCCCTCCAGCGAGGGATCGAAGGCACGCTCCGCCGAGGCGTAGAAACAGTTCACGTCTACGTGGGCGATCTGCGGCATCTGCCGCATGGGGACGGTTTTGCTCATCGGCAGGCACCCGGACGCCGCCGGCTAGACATGGTGCAGGCACCTCGTGGCCACGCCCCAGATGGTCAGCTCCGAGAGGGCAGGCACTCTGATGTCCGGATACTTTGGATTCTCCGCCTGCAGCACCACGCCTGTGGCTGTAAGGCGCAGGCGCTTCACCGTCAGCTCCCCGTCCAGCACGGCAATCACCACCGAGCCGTCCCGGGGTTCCAGTGCCCTGTTGACGATCAGCTCATCACCGTCGCTGATGCCCGCGCGCTCCATGGAGTCTCCTGTCACGCGGACCACGAACGTGCTGGTGATGTCCTTGATCAGGTGGGCGTTCAGGTCGATCCGGCCATCGAAGTAGTCCTGCGCCGGCGAAGGAAACCCTGCGGCGACGGGAACCGGGGCAATCAGCACTGACAACAACGAGGCGCCCGCATGTATCACGCGGGGACCGATAATAACGCCCACAACACACCTTTATTCGAATATATGTTCGATTACTTCAGTGTAGACCCTGGCCCTGACAATGCCACCCCCGGAGTATCTGGCGTCCCTGCCTCCGGGTGCTTCACTGTGAGGCAGCCACCTTAAAAAGCAGAGTGGTGCTGCCCGGCTGGGCAGCGCCACTCTGCGTCTGGTTGTGGTTAGGTCAGCCGGCGACGGCGGGCCGTGACTCCCGGACCACCGACGGCGTGAACTTCGCCCCGGTATCCGGGAAGGAGGGCACCTGGATGCGGGCGTGGGTGTGGACTTCCTGAACCGTCCGCCGGGTGTGCTCCGCGATCTCTTCCATGGTGGCCACCCACATGCCGTCCATTCCCTTGACCCGTTCAATCAGCTGTTCCAGGGCTACAGCCTTGGAAGGCCGGCCGGAGATGAAGGGATGGTTGGTCAGGACGAAGCAGCTGCCCTGCGCATGGTGCGCCTCCGCCTCCAGCGTCCACATTTCCAGGACCTTCGCCGGGCTCTCGATGACGCCGCTGCCGGTGACGCCCGGGTAGAACGCGTACTGCTCCCAGTCGTCCAGCGCCCAGTCCACCGGAATCTCCACAATGTCCCGGGAGTCGCCCGGGGCGACGCTGAAGCGGTAGGGGGCATCGCCGTCGAGCAGGCTTGAATCGTAGAGGAAGCCGCGGTCCGCCAGGAGCGCCGGGGAGTGCCAGTTCAGTTCCCACCACGGCGCCCGGTAGCCCACCGGTTCCACCCCGGCTGCCTTGGCCAGCGCCTCCAGGCCGCGGTCGATGTAACGTGCCTCCGTCTCGGCGTCGATACCCTGCATGGGCTCGTGCAGGTAGCCGTGGTGGGCCACCTCATGCCCCGCGTCCACGATGCGCCGGACCGTGTCCGGATAGCACTCGGCGGTGAAGCCGGGGACGAAGAACGTGGCACGGATGTCCTGCCGCTGGAGGATCTGCAGCAGCCGGGGGACTGCCACCTTGGGCCCGTAGGACTGGTGGGTCATCAGGGACATCCGGCTGGTGCTCTTGGGATCGTGGGCGATGGTGCAGGATTCGGCGTCGACGTCGAAGGTGAAGGAGGCTGCCGCCTGCTTGCCCTCGGGCCAGGTGATCGGGTGGGCGGAATCGGGGAATGCGTCAATGGTCATGTCAGGTGTTCCTAGGTTAGAGGCCGGCCGGGGCGCTGGGCCGGGCAGGGATTCCGGCCAGGGCCGGGGAGGGCTGGGCGTCGGCGCCGGCAGCCGGAGCGGATTCGAGGAACTTGCGGTGGACCCTCGGGCCCAGGATGGCGTAGCTCGTGGCGCTCGCCAGCCCGCCGGCCAGCCAGGACAGGTCCCAGCCGCCCAGGGCCACGGCGATGGGGCCCTGCATGGCGGGAACGAGGCCGTACATAAACAGCCAGGTGGCGAAGATGCCGACCAGGAGGGAGGTGACTCCCGCCCAGTTGACGCCGGGCAGCCGCTTGGTCCCGACGCCGTCGAACAGCCGTGCGGGGTTGCCGGGCCAGCGCTTCTCGATCCAGAAGTAGTGCACCAGCATCACGCCGCCCCAGGCGGCCACCCAGGCCACCAGTCCGATGAGCCAGGCGTCCAGCACCGCTGCGAAGTCCTCCTGGAAGATGAAGAAGACGACGGCGATGAGCGAGAAGACGCCGACGAACAGGTTCAGCTTGCGGCGGCTGATGGTGATGTCCAGTGACTGGGTGGCCACCGAAAAGGTGTAGATGTTCAGGATGTTGGTGGCGATGGGGCCGTGCAGCACCATCAGCAGGACGGGCAGGGCGAGGACGCCGAAGTTCTGGACGATGAGCTTCCCGGGATCGATTTCACCGCTGTTGGTGGCCAGGCTCGCACCCAGCACGCCGAGCCAGACGACCGGGATGAACTGGCCCAGGACGGACGCCAGGTAGACCTTCTTCTTGGGGACCTCGGTGCTGACGAAGCGGGAGTAATCGGCGGCGTACGTGAACCAGGTGATGCCCCAGCCGATGCCGATGGCCGTCATGACGGCGCTCATGGCCGCGATCCGCTCGGAGCCTTCCAGGATGTTGCCCGCGGGGCCGGCGTAGGCCCAGTCGATCTTCATGCCGAACCAGGCAACAGCGGACATAACGGCCAGAATGATGATGGTGGGCGGGACGGTCCACTTTTCAAAGGCGGCGATCGCCTTGTAGCCAAACCAGGCGATGGCCACCTGGGTGGCCATGATGGCCGTTGCGACGCCGATCTTCCAGGCGTAGTTCTGCGCCGTGGGATCCACCCAGCCGAGCGTTCCGAACAGCGCCATCACCAGGTCCAGGATGATCCAGGTGTTGACGGCGCACCAGCCGATCACCAGGAGGGCCTGGATGCTTGCGGGGAGGTAGTTTCCGCGCCGGCCGAAGGCTGCCCGGGCCAGAACCATGCCGGTGGCGCCGGTCTTCTGGCCCAGCAGGACGAAGCAGCCAAAGAGCAGCATGCCGATCAGGTTGCCGAGGACCAGGACGATGACGGTATCCGCGAAACCCAGCCCCAGGTGGATTCCGAGGGCGCCCAATACCCAGTTGATGGGGGCCAGGTTGGCGCCGGCCCAGATCCAGAACTGGCCTGAAACCTTGTGCGTGCGCTGGGACTCGGGAATGGGCTGGAGCCAGGCTTCGCAGTCCTCGGCCGGCGCCATTGCCGGCCCAGACTGCTTCGTGGAGAGGTTGTCTTGCATGGGGAAAGCCTCCAGTAAGTGAAAGGGATAGATCCAGATTATGTGGCTCATGCCACAACCACCACATACAATGTGTCGTGAAGATTCACCTTCTACTTGACGGAGTGTCATGCCCATACGGCTGCAGGATGTTTTGAAACATTCCACCCTCACCCCGGCGGACCCCGTAATACGCGCGGCGGCGGCGATTGCGGCCCAAACGCAGCTGCGCTGGATCCACTCCAGTGAAGTTTTGGACATCGCACCGTTACTTGGCGGCGGAGAACTGCTGCTCACCGGCGGCCAGGCCCTGGCCGCGGCAACGGACAAGCGGCGCATCGGCTACATCTGGGAGCTGGCGGAGCGTGGAGTAGCTGCATTGGCCATCGAGACGGGCGTGGCCCTGCCGTCCATTCCGTCCTCCATGGTGGGAGCAGCCGAAGCCGCAGGGCTTCCCCTGATCGAGCTGCGCAAGGTGGTGCCCTTCGTAGGCGTGATGGAGGCCATCAACTCGTTGCTGGTGAGCGAATCTGCCGCGCACCTGCAGCAGGCTGACCGGGCAAGCCATGCCATGGCGGTGGAGCTGGCCCACGGCGGCAGCCTTGACCGGATCCTGGCCGTCCTCGCCGACGCCACCGGCGCGGAAGTTGTCCTGACATCCAACGCGGGTGCTCCGCTGGCAAGCGCACTGCCTGCCGGCCATGCCGCGGATGCCGGGCCTGCTCCGGCGGGGGACGCCGACCAGGACCGGGCACGCACTACCCATATTGATGTGTCCGTACGGGGCATACCGTCGGCGCGACTAAGCCTCCACACGCTGGAGGGAGGAGACATGAACCTGGCAAGGATTGCCGGGAACCGGTCAGTGGACATTCTGGCGCTGGCCCTGCTGCAGCGCATGCCGCCCGGCCTGAAGGAGATGGCGGGTGCCGCGCTGATCCGCGCCGTTGATTCCGGTACGCAGAACTGGAGGCTCCAACAGCTCGCACCGGCTGCGGGGATTCCCCCGGCCGCGCAGCTGGTGGCGGTTGTGATCCGTTCCCCCGGCTCCCGGCAGCTCCGAACCACGGTGGAACAGCTGCTGGACCGGGTGGGCCGGCACAGTGCCAGCTATGCGGATAACGAGGAGCTGCTGGCGCTTGCGGCGTTGCGGACCGGTAAGGCGCAGGAGGACAGGAGCGAGATCCTGGCCGGGCTCCGGACGCTCGAGCTGCCCGAGGGCAGCATCAGCGCGGTAGGCCCGGTGGCCGCCGGGATTTCGTCGGCACCCTGGTCGCTGGCAGAGGCGCGGCTGACGCTGGATATTGGAGCCCGTGATGAGCTGCGCCCGTCCGGGGCGCGGCTGGCCGGTGGAGCGCTCGACGCGGAGGCGTTTGCGGTGGAACGGATGGCCTTCCATGCCCTGGATGCGGCCAGGCGCGAGGACTTTGTCCGCCAGCAGTTGGGGTCCGTCCTTGACTACGATGCGCAGCGCCGCTCGCAGTTGGCCGAGACGCTGCGGGTATGGGTGGACTCCGGCTGCAACACCGCACAGGCTGCGCGGGAGCTGCACCTGGAGCGGCAGTCCATGCACCAGCGGCTGCAACGGATCTTCTCCCTGTGCGGCGGCGACCCCCGCAGCACCGGCCGCCTTGCCGCCCTCCACCTGGCCAGCCGCCTCGCCGCCCTGCACTCCGACTAGGCCCCAACCCTCTCTTCCTTAATGCCCCTTCCCCGGCGATCCTCTCTCACCTAACGTCGGGTTCCGGGAAACCCTCTCGCAGTTAATGCGCGTTTTGGGCGGACGCTCTCTCACCCCTCGGAAACCTAACCGCGGGCCTGTGGATAACTTCTGCAGCCTTGAGCCGGATCGGGGCAGAATGCCAGCATGCAAAAGCAGGATTCCCTGCCCCTGCCGTTGGCAGCGGCTCCCTTCACCTTCAGCTCAGCCATGTCTTCCGGCGTCCCGTTAAGCAGGCTCCGCCGCAAGGATGTGATCAATGTGAGCCGCGGCCTCTACCGTCCGGCGGGCTGGGATTTTGACCTGGAAGGCGCGGCCAGGGCGTTGTCCGCGGCGTCGCCGGGAGCCTGGATCTCGCATGTGACCGCGGCACGGCTTCGATGCCAACTGCTGCCGCCATGGCTGGCGGATTCGTCAGAGCTGCATCTGAGCAAGCCGAGGTCGCTGCCATCGGTCCGCCGGAAGGGCGTGATCGGCCATACCGTGCTGGCACGTGAGGATGAGACTGAACTTGTCGACGGCATCCGCCTGAGCACCCGGTCCCGCACGTGGCTTGATGTGGCCCGCATCCTGCCGCTCCACGACCTGGTGAGCATGGGGGACCAACTCATCCGCATGCCACGGATGGATTTCGAGGGAAGGGCACAGCCCTACGACACCATAGCGGGCCTTCGCGCGCTTGTAGCCCGCCACCCGAACCTCCAGGGCATCGTCCGCGCCCGCGAAGCGCTGGATCTGATGCGGGTGGGGGCTGACTCCGCGCCCGAATCGCTCCTTCGCTTGGCAATCGCCGACGCCGGGCTCCCGGAGCCCGAACTCCAGGTGCCGTTGCGCGCAGGAGACGCGCGGTCGCCGTCGGCCGATCTCGGCTACCGTCATCGCCGCCTTGCCATCCAGTACGACGGCGACCATCACCTCGGTGACGCACAGATCCTGAGCGACAGGAGACGGGACAAGGCCTTCGAATCAGCCGGCTGGACGGTTCTCATCTTCGATAAGGACGATCTTGCTGACGAGTTTCAGCGCGCAGTGCAGGGGATCAAACGGGCACTCCGGAACGGTTGGCTTGACCACCCCCAGGCGTCGGGGTTTGCCGGCGGGGCCTGAGCATCAAGGGACTTCTGGGCAATGACGACGGCGGTGCTTAAGGCCGTGGCGCCCCCTCACCAGGGTGAGAGAGCGCCACGTAAAAACCAGCATCAGGTGAGAGAGCGTCACGCAAAAGCCGGCGTTAGGTGAGAGAGCGTCGCAGGGGGCTACCGGAGGACCACCGTGCGGTTGCCCTGCAGGATGACCCGGCCCTCGCAGTGCCACCGCACCGCGTTGGACAGGGCCTTGCACTCGGTGTCACGGCCGGCGGCCACCAGGTCCTCGGGCCCGTAGGTGTGGTCCACCTCTACGGTCTGCTGGGAAATGATGGGCCCCTCGTCCAGCTCGCTGTTGACGTAGTGCGCGGTGGCACCCACGGTCTTGACGCCGCGCGCGTACGCCTGGTGGTACGGCTTGGCGCCCTTGAAACTGGGCAGGAACGAGTGGTGGATGTTGATCGCCTTGCCGTCCAGCTTCCGGGTCAGGTTGTCGCTGAGTACCTGCATGTACCGGGCCAGCACCACAAGCTCCACATCGAACTCGTCCACCAGTTCCAGCAGCCGCGCCTCGGCCGCAGGCTTGGTGTCAGCCGTGACCGGCACATGGAAGAACGGGATCCCGTGCCACTCCACCAGGGCCTGGTGGTCGGTGTGGTTGGACACCACGGCCACCACGTCCACGGGCAGTTCGCCGATGCGTGCCCGGAACAGCAGGTCGTTAAGGCAGTGCCCGAACTTGGACACCATGATCAGCACCCGCCGCTTGGAGCCGTGCGGCTCCAGCCTCCAGCGCATCCCGAAACGCTCGGCAACCGGCCCAAACGCGGCCCGCAGCGTGTCCGCGGTGGAGGCATCGCCGTCGGACGCGAAATGCACCCGCATGAAGAAGTGCCCTTCGCTGCGTTCGCCGAACTGCTGGTTGTCGATGATGTCGCAGCCGTGCTCCAGCAGGAAGCCGGACACGGCGTGGACGATGCCCGGCGACTCGCTGCAGTCCAGCGTGAGGACATGCTCCACGGTGGTCACCGGCGCGGACAGGGAAGTTTCAGTCTCAATGGCGGTCATGGTTCAGCACTCGATCACATTCACGGCGAGTCCTCCTCGGGAGGTTTCCTTGTACTTGGTTTTCATGTCGGCGCCGGTTTCGCGCATCGTCTTGATGGCTTTGTCCAGGGACACCTTGTGGCTGCCGTCGCCGTGCAGGGCAAGGCGGGCGGCGTTGATGGCCTTGACGCTGGCGATCGCGTTGCGTTCGATGCAGGGGATCTGCACCAGCCCGCCCACGGGGTCGCACGTCAGGCCGAGGTTGTGTTCAATGCCCACCTCGGCGGCGTTCTCCACCTGGGCGGGCGTGCCGCCCAGGACCTCGCAGAGCCCGGCGGCGGCCATGGAGCAGGCGGAGCCCACCTCGCCCTGGCAGCCCACCTCGGCACCGGAGATGGAGGCGTTGATCTTGAACAGGATTCCGACGGCGGCCGCCGCCAGCAGGAAGCGGACCACGCCGTCGTCGTTGGCGCCGGGGACAAACTTCACGTAGTAGTGCAGCACCGCCGGGACGATGCCCGCCGCGCCGTTGGTGGGCGCCGTGACGATGCGCCCGCCGGCGGCGTTTTCCTCGTTCACGGCCAGCGCGAACAGGTTCACCCATTCCATGGCCCGGAGCGGATCGGTCACGCCGGTGTCCGCCGTCAGGGTCTGGAACAACGACGGCGCGCGGCGGCGGACGTTGAGCCCGCCCGGAAGGATGCCTTCCGCGGCGCAGCCGTTGTCCACGCATTCGCGCATGACCGCCCACAGCCCCAGCAGCTTCTCCCGGAGCTCCGCTTCGGGCCGCCAGGTCAGTTCATTGGCGAGCATGACGTCCGAGATGGACATCCCCTCGCGTTGGCAGATCTCCAGGAGCTCGTCCGCCGTGGTGAACGGGTAAGGCAGGACGGTGGAGTCCGCCACCACCCTGTCTCCGGCGTCGGCGTCCCCGTCAACAACAAAGCCGCCCCCAATCGAATAGAAGCTCCGTTCGCTGAGGACTGACCCGGCATGGTCCAGGGCGCGGAAGGTCATGCCGTTGGGGTGGGCCGGGAGGGACTTGCGCCGGTGCAGCACTACGTCCTCGTCCCAGTTGAAGTCCACCCGGTGGTCCCCGCCGATCCACAGTTCGGCGTCCAGCGCGGCTGCGGCCACCTGGTCGTCGGCCGTGAAAGTGTCCACGGTTTCGGGGTCCAGGCCCTTGAGGCCCAGGACCACGGCCTTGTCCGAGCCGTGGCCCCGCCCGGTGGCGCCCAGCGAGCCGAACAGTTCAGCCTGTACGCGCCGGGTGGAGCTCAGGTGTCCGTCACCCTTGAGTCCGTCGGCGAACAGCTTTGCTGCCCGCATCGGGCCGACCGTGTGTGACGACGACGGCCCGATGCCAACGGAGAACAGGTCCAGGACGCTGAGGGCCATTTAGGGGACCTCAGGCGAGGCATACTCGCGCATTGCGTCGAGCAGCCAGCGGCCCAGGAAATCAGCGAACGACGCGCGGGGGAAGAGCCGGAACGTCTCCTCGCCGGTCTTCCACAGCACCACGGGGATGTTGCCCACCTCCGTGGAAAGCGCCGTGCCGGCTTTCAGCACGCGCGGGTGCAGGTCCAGCGAGCAGCCCTTCTCCAGGACGGCCCGGGCCCGCGTCCCGGTGAGCTCGAACGTGGTGCGGTTCGCGGAGAGGTCCACCACCTGGCCGGCGCCGTCCCCCAGGGCTTCGCGGAGCGCCTGGATCAGGCCGCCGCCCAGGGATTCGTGGGCTTCCCGTGGTGCCACCACCAGGAACTCTTCCGGGCCAAGCCACAGCACGGAGGAGTCCCCGGTTCCGGTGACGCTGCCGCACGTGGCGGGCAGGCCGCCGGTGACAGCGGCGACGCGCTGTCCGGCGTCGCTGTCCCGGTTGACCCGGAGGCCCACCATGGTCAGGAAAGCCACTTCGCTGATCTCCACCACGCCCCGGACGGAGCCGGTTTCAAAGTCTGCGCGGAGCTGGGCGGCGGGGCTGACCCGGAGTGAGAGGTTCTTCTCGTAGGAGGTTGCGGGTGCTGCTGTTTCAGCCATCTTTGCGGGTCCCTTCGGGGTCAAAAAGTACGGTTTCGGCGACGACGACGTCCACCAGCTGGTCGCCGGCGGCGGCAGTCAGGGTTTCGCCGATGCGGTTGCGGCCGTTCTTGATCAGGGCCAGGCCAAAGGACCTGCCGAGCGCCGCGCTGTGGTAGCTGGAGGTGACGAAGCCTTCCATCGGGACCGGCCCGTAGGCAGGGTTGGTGGAACGGCCCTTCTCCACGAGTTGGGTGCCTTCCGGCAGCCGCAGCGTCCCGTCCACCGGCAGCACGCTCACCAGGTGCTTGCGGTCCTCGCGCTGGCCGTCGGCCCGGGAGTAGGAGCGCTTGCCGATGAAGTCCTTGGCCTTGGAGACGATCCATTCCATGCCGGCGTCCTGCGGGGTGACCGTGCCGTCCGTGTCCTGGCCGACGATCGGGTAGCCCTTCTCGGCGCGGAGCACGTGCATGGTTTCGGTGCCGTACGGGGTGATGTTGAATTCGGCGCCGGCAGCCGCCACGGCCTCCCAGGTGTTCAGCCCGTACCAGGACGGAACGTTGATCTCGTAGGCCAGTTCACCGGAGAAGGAGATCCGGCAGACCCGGGCGCGGACGCCGGAGGCCAGGGTGGTTTCGCGGAACGTCATGAACGGGAAGGCCTCGGCTTCCAGCCCGCCGTTGGCCGCCAGTTCCGGGGCCACCTTGGCAAGGACTGCGCGGGACTTGGGCCCGACGACGGCAATGGTGGACCACTGTTCGGTCACCGAGGTGCAGTGGACGTCCAGGTCCGGCCATTCGGTCTGCAGCCATTCCTCCAGCCAGTCCAGCACCTTCGCGGCGCCGCCGGTGGTGGTGGTCATGAAGTAGGTGTCGTCGTCCAGGCGCAGGGTCACGCCGTCGTCGAAGATCATGCCGTCAGCCATGCACATCACGCCATAGCGGGCGGAACCCGGGGCGAGCTTCTTGAACGCGTTGGTGTAGATCCGGTTGAGGAACTCGCCGGCGTCCTTGCCCCGGATTTCGATCTTGCCCAGGGTGGTGGCGTCCATGAAGCCCACGGATTCGCGGACGGCGGCGCATTCGCGCAGCACGGCCGTGTCCATGTCCTCGCTGCCCTGCGGGTAGTACCAGGGCCGCTTCCACTGTCCGACGTCCTCGAACAGGGCGCCCTTGGCGACGTGCCACGGGTGGATGGAGGTCTTGCGGGCGGGGTCGAACAGCTCGCCGCGCTGGCGTCCGGCCAGTGCCGCGAAGGCCACGGGCGTGAACGGTGCGCGGTAGGTGGTGGTGCCGATGTCGCCGATGCCGCGGGAGGCTTCTCCTGCGGTGCGCAGCGCGGCGGCGATAACGCCGATCGCGTTGACGCCGGAGGTCTTGCCCTGGTCGTTGGCGGTGCTGATGGAGGTGTAGCGCTTGATGTGTTCCACCGAGCGCATGCCGGCCCCGGTGGACCGCAGCACGTCAGCCACGGACTGGTCGCGCTGGAAGTCGACGTAGTGCTGGTGCCAGTTGTCCGGGGTTCCCGTCTCGCCGGGGACCAGCCACAGCTGGCGGGTGGGGGCGGAGGCCTTCGGCTCCGCCAGGACGAGAGGAGCGACGGCGGACGCGAACCCGGCAGCGATGGCTGCGGCTGCACCGGCGGAGATGCCCTCGGCCAGGCAGTCGGCCAGGTCGAAGCTGCCGCGGCCCGAGCCGATGGTCTGCTGGTTGGGGACCACGGTGCTCGGCACGAAGGCGGCCAGCTCGTCGTCCCAGCGCAGCTTGCCCTGCCGCTGGGAGTGCAGGTGCACCAGCGGGCTCCAGCCGCCGGAGACAGCCAGCAGGTCGCAGGCGATCTGTTCGACGCCCGAGGTGAGCTCGCCGTCGTCGTTAATGCTGCGGACGGTGACGCCGTCCACGCGGCCGTCTGCTGACTGCGAGGACGTGTTGGCCACGGCGCTGCCGATCAGCACGCGGGTGCCGGACTCGACGGCGGCAGCAGCCACGGCGGTGAGCTGCGGGCGGGCGTCCACCACGGCGGCAACCTTGACGCCCGCGGCGCGGAGGTCCGCGGCCACGGCGTAGGCGCTGTCATTGGTGGTGCTGATGACCACGCGGCGGCCGGCGGCCACCCCGTAGCGGTTCAGGTAGGTGCGGACGGCCGAGGCGAGGATGATGCCCGGGCGGTCGTTGTTCTCGAACACCAGGGGACGCTCGTGGGCGCCCGGCGCCAGGACCACCTGGTTGGCACGGATGTGCCAAATCCGCTGCCGGGATACTCCGGACGCGGCAGGGGAGGACAGGTGGTCCGTGCGGTTCTGGACGGCGATCACGTAGTTGGCGTCGTAGGCGCCGAAGGCCGTGGTGCGGTTCAGGACGGTGGATTCGGCGCCTGAAACGAGCTCGGCTTCGACGTCCGCCACCCATTCCAGGGCGGGCTTGCCTTCGATGGTCTCAACGAGTTCCGGTGCCGTTGACCCGGACAGGAGGGACCCGCCCAGCTCGGGCTGGTCGTCCAGCAGCATCACGCGGGCGCCGGTGCGGACGGCTTCGCGGGCTGCGGCCAGGCCGGCGGGGCCGCCGCCGACCACCAGGACGTCGGTGTGGACGTACTTCTTGTCGTACTCGGCGCGGTCCTCCTCGGGATCCAGCTTGCCCAGGCCGCTGAGCAGTTCCGCCTTCAGGCCGTCCACCAGGGTGACGGTGGTGGCGGGGAGCATGGATTCGGCGACGTCGCCCGGGAAGCGCGCAGCGATCTTCACCATCGCATTGGATTCCTCCACACCGGCGGACATGATGCCGCGGGGGCGGTCCTCGTAGAGCGAGTTGCCGGCGTTGATGCGGCCGTTGGCGATCAGGGCGGAGGCGAGGGTGTCGCCGGGGTGCCCCGTGAATTCCTCGCCGTCCACGGTGAAACGCCAGGAGATGGTGCGGTCGATGCGGCCGCCGGAAGCGAGGCGGGCGTTCTGGGAAGTCACTTGGTTGCTCCTTCCGGGGCAGTGGTGCTGGCGGGTGTGGTGCTGGTGCCGGAAATGCTCGTCCCGGACGTGCTGGGGGCCGCGGTCCCTGTGGTGGTGCTGTCCGGGGCGAGGCTGGCGGTGCCCGTTTCGACGGTCAGCTGACCGGCAGCGTCAGGCCGGGGCGTGCCCATCGGGTAGATGGCCTGGATGTCATAGGTGACGGTGTCGCGGAGCATGTTGAACCACTGGCGGCAGCCGGTGCTGTGCAGCCAGCGCTCGGCGAAGGCGCCCTTGGTGTTGTCCCGGTAGAACAGGTACTCGGCCCACTGGCGGTCGGTCAGCTCGTTCGGGTTTTCGGGGTAGGGCACGTGGGCCTGGCCGCCGTAGTGGAATTCGGTCTCGTCGCGGGAGCCGCAGTTGGGGCAGGAGATGAGCAGCATGTGCGTCTTCTTTCTAAAGTGCAGTGTTCGCTGGCGGCTAGTGGGCCACGGCGGCGGCGCCGTGTTCGTCGATCAGCGCGCCGGTTTCGAAGCGTTCCAGCGCAAACGGCTTGTTCAGCTTGTGCGGGGAGCCCGTGGCGATGTTGTGCGCGAAGGTGAGCCCGGCCGCGGGGGTGGCCTTGAATCCGCCGGTGCCCCAGCCGCAGTTCACGAACATGTTCTCCACCGGGGTGTTGCCCACGATCGGGGAGGCGTCCAGCGTGGTGTCCACAATGCCGCCCCAGGTCCGGAGCACGTGGGCCCGGGCAAAGATGGGAAAGAGCTCAACGGCGGCGGCCATCTGGTGCTCGATCACGTGGAACGAGCCGCGCTGGCCGTAGCCGTTGTAGGAATCGACGCCGGCGCCCATCACCAGTTCGCCCTTGTGGGCCTGGGAAACGTAGACGTGCACGTGGTTGGACATGACCACCGTGGGGTGGACGGGCTCGTGCAGCTCGGAGACCAGGGCCTGGAGCGGGTGGGACTGGATGGGGAGCCGGAAGCCGGCCATCTCGGCCAGGACCGAGCTGTGCCCGGCGGCGGCGAGGCCCACCTTTTCGGTGTTGATGGTGCCGCGGTTGGTCTTGACGCCCACCACGCGGTTGCCGTCCTTGACGAAGCCGGTGACTTCGCAGTTCTGGATGATGTCCACGCCCATCTCATCGCACTTGCGGGCGAAGGCCCAGGCAACGTGGTCGTGCTTGGCGATGCCGGCCCGGGGCTGGTACGTGGCGCCCATGACGGGGTAGCGGATGTTGTCGCTGATGTTCAGGATGGGGCAAAGTTCCTTGACCTGCTTCGGGTCCAGCCACTCGGCGTCCACGCCGTTGAGCTTGTTCGCTCCCACGCGCCGCATGCTTTCACGGACGTCGCCCAGGGTGTGGGCGAGGTTCATCACGCCGCGCTGGCTGAAGAGGAAGTCGTACTCGAGCTCCTCCGGCAGGATCTCCCAGAGCTTGAGGGCGTGCTCGTAGATGGCCGCGCTCTCGTCCCAGAGGTAGTTGGAACGGATGATGGTGGTGTTCCGGGCCATGTTGCCGCCGGCCAGCCAGCCCTTTTCCAGGACGGCGATGTTGGTCATGCCGTGGTTCTTGGCCAGGAAGTAGGCGGTAGCCAGGCCGTGCCCGCCGCCGCCCACGATCACGGCGTCGTAGGAGGACTTGGGCTCCGGGTTGCGCCAGAGGAAGTCGGGGTGCTCGGGGAGGAGGTCTGCACTCACTGGGCTGCTCCAATCAGGTCTGCTTCAAGGGCGGCAACTTCAGTGCCGTTGCTGAGGTGTGGGTAGAGGGGAAACTGCTCGGCCAGCGCGGTGACGCGGGCGCGGAGTTCGACGGCGGTGCTGTCGCCCAGGGTGCCGCTGCCCGCAGCGGCGATCAGCGCCGTCGCAATAATGTCTGCGACTTCCTCGAATTCCTTGGCGCCGAAGCCGCGGGTGGCGAGGGCCGGGGTGCCGATGCGCAGCCCCGAGGAGACCATCGGCGGGCGGGGATCGAAGGGGACGGCATTGCGGTTGACGGTGATGCCGATGCGGTGCAGGGCGTCTTCGGCCTGCTGTCCGTCCAGCTCGGAATTGCGGAGGTCCACGAGGACCAGGTGCACGTCGGTGCCGCCGTTGACCACGGAGATTCCGGCCGCGGCAACGTCGTCGCGGAGGAGCCGTTCGGCGAGAAGCTTGGATCCCTCAAGGACACGCTGCTGGCGTTCCTTGAACTCGGGGGAGGCGGCGAGCTTGAAGGCCACGGCCTTGGCGGCGATCACGTGCTCCAGCGGGCCGCCCTGCTGGCCGGGGAACACGGCGCTGTTGATCTTCTTGCCGTACTGCTCCTTGGCAAGGATGACGCCGCCGCGCGGGCCGCCGAGGGTCTTGTGGGTGGTGGTGGTGACGACGTCGGCGTAGGGCACCGGGTTCGGGTGCAGGCCGGCGGCCACCAGGCCTGCGAAGTGGGCCATGTCCACCATGAGGTACGCGTCCACCAGGTCGGCGATGCGGCGGAACTCGGCGAAGTCCAGCTGGCGGGAGTAGGCGGACCAGCCGGCCACGATCAGCTTGGGCCGGTGTTCCAGGGCCAGCGCCTCAACCTCGGCCATATCGATGCGAAGGTCCGATTCGCTTACGTGGTACGGGACCACGTTGTAGAGCTTGCCGGAGAAGTTGATCTTCATGCCGTGGGTAAGGTGGCCGCCGTGGGCCAGGCTCAGTCCCATGATGGTGTCGCCCGGGTTCAGCAGGGCGAACATGGCGGCGGCATTGGCCTGCGCGCCGGAGTGCGGCTGGACGTTGGCGAATTCTGCGCCGAACAGGGCCTTGACCCGGTCGATGGCGAGCTGCTCCACAACATCCACGTGCTCGCAGCCGCCGTAGTAGCGCTTGCCCGGGTAGCCCTCGGCGTACTTGTTGGTCAGTACCGAGCCCTGGGCCTCCATGACCGCGGACGGGGCAAAGTTCTCGGAGGCGATCATTTCCAGCGTCGACTGCTGGCGGCCCAGCTCACTGGCAATGGCCTGCTGGACCTCGGGATCAACGACCGAAAGTCGCTCGTTCAACTGCTCAACCACGGATGCTCCTTTGAAATACCACTTGCTTACTAACTGATATATCAGTGTGAGCTCAATGGTATGATCGGCATCACAGCAGAGTCAATAGCTGGACGAAAGTGACGTGAAGCCCGGCACGGGCAGCCCGTCACGTCAGCGGAGAACGGAGCGGCGCGTTGAATGCACTTCTTGCCCTGCCTCAGGCGGAGGACGAGGCACCGTCCCAGGCTGAGGCCGCCTACCGGCAGCTGCGGGACAAACTGATCATGCTGGAAATCCGCCCCGGCGAGCCGATCAACGAGGGCCAGGTGGCGGCTGAACTCGGGCTTGGGCGCACCCCCGTGCGGGAGGCCATCAAGCGGCTGGAGGTTGACCACCTGGTCATTTCCTATCCCCGCCGCGGCACCTTCGCCACGAATGTCGACTTCACGGAGCTGGCGGACGTCTCGGAAATCCGGGAACTCCTGGAGCCGCTGGCCGCGCGCCGGGCGGCGAAAAGGGCCAGTGACAGCATGCGCCGCGAACTGCTGCAGGTGGCCGATGCCATCGCGGAGCTGGGGCCCGGCCAGGGGGAGTCGCGCGAGCTGATGCGCTATGACCTGATGGTGCACCGGCTGATCTACAAGGCGGCCGCGAACCCGCACCTGGAAAGCACCCTGATCCGCTACGACAACCTGGCCACCCGCATCTGGTGCGTGGTGCTGGACAAGGTGCCGTCAGTGAGCGGCCACATCACCGAGCACGTGGACCTGCTCAAGGCGGTGGCCGCCGGCGACGCTGACAAGGCTGCCGAGCTGGCCCTGCACCATGTCACGAGCTTCGAGGAAACCATCCGCAAGGTGCTGTAGCCCCCCGGGACGCTCTCTCACTTAACGCCGTATAAACCGGGACGCTCTCTCACTTAACGCCGTATAAACCGGGACGCTCTCTCACTCCTGAAAGGATGGAATGCGCTCCATGCCCGCTGCCGCCCGGAACGCACAGGACCGCACTGCCAGGTTCGGGTTCGCCTTCATTGGCGTTCTGCTCATCGCAGTCAACCTTCGGGTGTCCTTTGTCAGCGTGGGGCCGGTCCTGTCCAACATCAGCTCCGACCTTGGCCTGTCCAGCGCCGCGGCAGGTTTCCTGACGGGTCTTCCGCTCATTGCTTTTGCCGTCTTCTCGCCCCTGGCGCCCGGCCTCGCTTCGCGCCTGGGCCTCGACCGTGCGCTGTGGATGTCCCTGCTGATCCTGGCCTCGGGCATCGTGCTCCGCTCCTTGCCCGTGCCCGGCTTCATCTGGCTGGGCACAGCACTCATTGGCCTCGCAATCGCGTTCCTCAATGTCCTGGTCCCTTCACTGGTGAAGCGGGACTTTCCCACGAGGGTCAGCCAGCTCACCGGAAGCTACACCGCCACCCAGGCCGCCTTTGCCGCCATGGGGGCCGCCGTCGTCGTGCCCGTGGCGCAAACGTCCCCCGCGGGATGGCGCCTTGCCCTCGGCATCTGGGTGGGACTTGCCCTCATTGCCATGGCGGTGCTCCTGCCGTGGCTGCGCCGGCACGGCTCCGGCACCGTGAGCGCCGCCAGGCCGGACGTGTCCTACCGGTCGCCGTGGACTTCAGCCTTGGGCTGGCAGGTGACGATCTTCATGGGGCTGCAGTCAATCGCCTTTTACGTCCTGATGGCATGGCTGCCCACCATCGAACAAAGCCGCGGGGTGCCGGCCACTACCGCCGGCATCCACCTGTCCGTTTTCCTGCTCGTTAGCGTCTTCGCCAGCCTTGCCGCAGGGGGCATCCTTCACCGGGGCTCGGACCAGCGGATCGTTAGCGCCGCCAGCGGAGCGGTGATGGTTGTGACGTTCCTGGGCCTGGCGCTTGCGCCGGACCTCATCCTGTTGTGGGTCCTCCTGGGGGCAACCGGGTGCGGGAGCCTGATCGTCATTGCCCTGTCTCTGTTCAGCCTCCGGACCGTCAACTACCCGCAGGCGGCATCATTGTCCGGCATGGCGCAGTCCGTCGGCTACGGCATGGCTGCTGTGGGTCCGGTGATGTTCGGCGGGCTGCGCGATCTGAGCGGAGATTGGACCCTTCCCCTCCTGGTCACCGCGGGCATCATGGCCGTCCTCGCCGTGACGGGTGTGCTCGCCGGGCGGAACCGGGTCATCAGGCCTGCGGCGTAGCCCCCCGTCAGGCGTGCGCCTGGGCCCGGACGGACGTCCGTTCCACGGCGGGGCAGTTGATCCGGGCCACCCCGTCCGTTGCGGTTCCGGGCGCCCCATCCAGCCCGAGGAGCATCCTCACACCGGCAGCGCCCAGTTCGTAGTGGGGGAGGGACACGGTGGAAAGCGGCGGCCGCAGGTGGGCGGCAATGACTTCCTGGTTGTCGAACCCCACCACGGCCATGTCGTCGGGGATGGACAGGCCGTGCTCGCGCAGGCCGTCGTAGAGGCCCATGGCCATCCGGTCGTTGTAGCAGAACACCGCGCTCACGCCGCGGGTAAGGAGATCGGACGTGGCGCCGTAGCCGCCTTCCTGGTCCGGGTAGGCTTCCAGCACCAGTTCGGGGTCGAACGGAACACCTGCCTTTTCCAGTGCTTCCCGGTACCCCTGGAGCCGCCCGTCCTTGGCCGGCGCCGGAATGGTGGCATTGATGAAGGCAATCTTCCGGTGCCCGTGCCCCAGCAGGATTTCCGTGGCCGAGCGGCCGCCCTGCACCTCGTCGGGTACCACGGCGCGGGTGCCCGGCTCGTTGGAGAAGCAGTTGACCAAAACGAAGTCGGCCTCCCGCAGCGGCGCCGGAATGTCCGTCTGGCGGTGGAACCACGTGGAGTAGAGGATTCCGCGGACCTTGTATTCCAGCATCATCTGGATGGCGTCCTGCTCGAGCTCGCCGTTGCCTTCGGTGTTGGCAATGAGGAGGGCGTACCCGTGCTTCCACGCCTCGTCCTGGGCTCCGTGGATGATCTGGCCGGCGAAGGGCGTGGTGGCAACGCCGTCCGCCACCAGCCCGATGAACCGGGACGTGCCGCTGACCAGGGTCTTTGCCATCGCGTTGGGCCGGTAGCCCAGGGTCCGGATGGCGTCCTGCACCCGCCGGCGGGTTTCCTCGGCGATCCGGGCGGCCTTTTTCTTGTTCACCACCAGGGACACCGTGGCTGTGGAAACGCCGGCCGCTTCTGCGACGTCGCGGAGGGTGACGGGGTGCGCGCGCTCCGGGGTTTTCGGCGCCCGGGCGGCAGGTGCCGGCACCTCCGCACCATTCTCCATTGAACTCATCTGCCCTCCTTGAGGAGTATATCCATCCGCCGTTGCCGTCATCCCTTCGTCGCCCCGCTTTCAAGTCCCTGGATCATGGCCTTGTTGAGCACCAGGAACACCAGCAGCAGGGGGGTGATGGTCACGCAGACAGCGGCAAACGTTGCCGTCCAGTCCACCTTGCCCATGGCGCCGATGTAGTTCTGCAGGCCCAGCGGAATGGTCTTCAGGTCCTCGGACAGGACGAAGGTGTTGGCGAAGATGAAGTCGTTCCAGATGAAGATGCTGTTCACCAGGACCACGGTCACCACGGTGTTCAGGGACAGCGGCATGGTGATCAGCCCGAAGATCCGGTAGGGGCCGGCGCCGTCCAGGGATGCTGCCTCGTATGTTTCCTTGGGGATGTACTCGTAGAACGAGCAGAAGAGGTAGATGGACATGGGAAGCGAGAACCCGGCCAGCGGGATGATCATCGAGAGGTAGGTGTCCAGCAGGTTCACCGCCGAATAGTCGATGAACAACGGGACCAGGGCTATCTGCACCGGGACGATGATGCCGATCAGGAACAGGCCGCGGACCAGCTTGCTGAGCCGGAACCCCAGGACCTGGATGGCGTAGGCGGCCATCATGCCCAGCAGGACAATCAGGATGTTCGCCCCCATGGTGACGATGAAGCTGTTCAGGATGTTCCGCCCCAGGTCGCCGGTTTCGAACGCCCTGGCATAGTTCTCCCATGTCAGGGAGCTGGGCAGGGCAAACGGATCACCGGTGGCGAAGTCCTGTTCCGTGCGGAGGCTGGTCAGGAACAGCCACGCCAGTGGGTACACCTGCACGATCACGATGAGCATGATCAGCACGCGGGACAGCGTCCGGAACAGGTCGGGCCTGCGCCGGCGGCGCTTTCCGGGCGGACGGACAGGTACGACGGCGGCGGGCGGGGTGGGAGGGGCTGCCTGGGTGATCATGAGTCTGCCTTCCGCTTCAGCAGGAACAGGATGAGGCCGACGGCGACGAGGCACTCAACCACGATGAACACCGAGATGGTGCTGGCGTAGCCGAAGTCCGTGCTGGTGAACGCCGTCTTGTACATGTAGGTGGTGAGCAGTTCCGAGGACTGCCCCGGACCGCCGTTGGTCATCAGGTAGGGGATGTCGAAACCGCGCAGCCCGTAGGTGGTGGCCATAATGGTGGTGGTGATCCACACCGGGCGGATGTACGGGAAGCGGATCTTGGTGAACAGCGTCCACCGGGACGCGCCATCCAGGACGGCGGCTTCCTCAAGCTCCTTGGGCACAGCGAGCAGGGCCGCGTAGATGATGAGCATGTACAGTCCGGTGAAACGCCATCCTTCCGGTGCGGAGACCGCCGCAAGGACCGTGTTGACGTCCGAGAGCCAGGGCCGCTCGAGGCTGTCGAGGCCCACCCAGTGGAACAGCTGGTTGAGAAGGCCCACGGGTTCCAGGGAGTAGATCCGCACGAAGAGGAAGGCGATGGCCACCGTGGAGATCACGGCCGGCAGCAGGTAGAGGGTCTTGATCAGTTCACGTCCGCGGCGGAGCGACGTGAGGAGGCTGGCGACCACCAGGGCGCCGCCGAGCTGCAGCACCAGGCAGATGGCCAGGTAGACGAGGGCGTTCAGGAACGCCCTCCAGAAGATATCGTCGGCGACGAACATCCGGACGTAGTTGTCCAGGCCCACGAACTCCATATCGCTGATGCCGTTCCAGGAAAAGAAGCTCAGGAACAGGGACTGGAGGATGGGAAAGAGGACTGCTGCGCCGTAAAGGAGCAGCGGTGGAAGCAGGAAGACCAGGACCGAGGTCCGTGACCTGTTGGGCAGCATCCTGTTGGGTTGCATGGCGGGGCCTTTCGGGCCTTGCGGGCGGGGGAACGCTTTCGCTTGTGCGTCCCCCCGCCGCGTTGGTTTCGTGGGGAAGCAGTGCCTACTTGAAGAACTTGGGGGCGTTCTGCGCGATCGTCTTGTCCATGGTTTCGGTGAACTGCTCAGGCGTGATGTTGCCCTGCACCAGCAGCACCAGCTCCTGCTGCAGCCGGCCGTTGGTGGTCGGGTCCAGCTGCGTGTCCCACGGCATGGCCTGCATGGAACCGAGGCCGTCGGCCTGGTCCAGGGCCTTCTGGTACAGCGGCGTGGCATTGGCCGGCACAACGGTTTCGACGTCGGTGGTGGGGGACAGTGCCCCGGTGGCGG
Source organism: Pseudarthrobacter sp. NCCP-2145 (assembly GCF_023708005.1). Taxonomy (NCBI): domain Bacteria; kingdom Bacillati; phylum Actinomycetota; class Actinomycetes; order Micrococcales; family Micrococcaceae; genus Pseudarthrobacter; species Pseudarthrobacter sp. NCCP-2145. The sequence continues at coordinate 91,773 of NZ_BRCG01000003.1, forward strand.
CATATTCCGCGGGGTACTTTTCCAGGGCGAACTTCAGGAAGTCGCTCACCAGGGGATCGTAGGTCTTGGCGTTCACGGCCATGCCGATGCCGGACGGCGACACGAACTCGTTGGCCCCCGTCACGGACCCTGCCGTGGTGGGGAGGGTGAAGAAGTCGATGTCGTTGCGGACGGCCGGGTCCAGCTTGTCCGTGGCCAGGCTGGGGAGTTCCCACGTGCCGATGTTGTACATGGCGGCCTGTCCGGAGGTGAACTGGTTCTGCGCGTCCGAGTAGCCCTGGGCGGAGAAGCCGTCCTGGAAACACTTGGCCTTGCCCAGTTCCGCCATCCAGCTCACGGTCTTCTGGCCGGCAGGATCGCTGAACTTCGCCTCGCCCTTCTTCAGTTTCTGGACGAACTCCGGGCCGGCTTCGCGGAAGGGCTGGTAGGCGATGTAGCGTTCCAGCGGCCACTGGTCCTGGCCGTCGATGGCAATGGGGGTGATGCCGGCGCTACGCAGGGCGGTGCACATGGCCGGGATGTCATCGAGCGATGTTGGTACCGCCACGCCGGCCTTCTCCAGCAGTGCCTTGTTGTACCAGATGAATTCCAGCTCGAACTGGAAGGGGATCATGTACAGGGAGCCGTCGTCGAAGCGCTGGTAGTCCAGCGCGCCCGGACGGTAGTTGTCGTAGATGTCCAGTGACTCCAGCAGCTTCTCGGCGTCCACCATCTTGCCCTGCTTGGCCAGCTGCTGGGCGAAGGGAGTTGCGTCCGTATCGAACAGTTCGGGCAGCTTGTTGGCTGCCGCCAGGGTTTCGAGTTTCTGGATGTAGGAGGGCCGGTCCGGGGTGGTGATCAGGTTGAGCTCAAAGCCCGGGTGGTCCTTGGCATAGTCGTCGGCGAGCTTCTTCATGATGTTGATGACCGCTCCGTCAGCGGGGCGGGAGAGCAGCCACGAGATCTCGCGGGCCTTGATCTCGCCGGTGGGGCTGACGTTGGACGGGTCGGTGGAGCTCGCGCCCCCGCAGGCTGTCAGTGCCAGGGCGGTGACGGCTGCGGCAGCGGCAGCGCGGAACATGTTCTTCATATGGGTCAATCTCCCTTGATTGGAACGGAGGATGGGTGTTGGGGGTATTCAGTTGTCGGTGCGCTTGCGTACGTCGAAATCCGTGAGGGTAACCGTGCCCTCGCCGGCGAACACGCCTATTCCGCCGGCGGGGAGGTCGTAGATGCGGGTGCTGAGTGCCACCTGGCGGTCCACGACGGCGACGCACAGGTCGCCGTCGACCACCACTTCCAGCGTGTGGCTGCCGGGGGAGAGGTCGCAGGGGCGTTCCAGTTCGATGGCGTAGGGAACGTCGCCCGAGACATGCCACTGGGCTTCCCCGGTGATGGTCCGTGGCCACCGGTCGAACACAAGGCGTCCGCGCTTCGGTTCAAGGCGGAGGACGTAGGAGTGGTCGCCGTCCGGGCTGGAGCGCAGCAGGATCCCGCATTCCGTGGTGCCCGGCTGGATGTCCAGCACCGCTTTGGCATAGAACTGCGTGGGCAGGTCCTGTGCTGTGACGGCGGCGCTATAGGAGTCCGGCGCGTCCAACCGGATGGGCAGCGGGCTCTCCAGCTCGAGCGGGACCGTGTCCCAAAAGCTGTCCACAAGCTCGTCCGCGAGGCCGAATGCCAGCGTTCCGTCGGGGTTCTGCCGTGCCTCCAGGACGGACATGGTGCCCGCCCACTGCCACGCGCCGTCGTCGCAATTGCCTTCCTTGCTGGCAATCCAGCCGAAGAAGAACCGCCGGCCGTCCCGCTCCGCCGTCTTGGAGGCGTAGAACGCACGCCCGTCGATGCTGTCCAGGTCCGGAACTGTCCACGGCCCCGTGGGGCTCTTGGCCATCCGGTACCGGGTGGTGAACGTTTCGGAAAACTCGGAGTAGGCCATGTACCACCACCCGTTCCATTCGAAGACGTCCGGGCATTCATGCGTGATGTACCTGCGGGGATCCCAGAACGGGTCCGTGTGCTCCCACGTCATCAGGTCCGTGGAAACGCACTGGGCGATGACCCCGCGGCGGCGTTCGGGACCGTCGGAGTGCCGGGCCGCCAGGAGCATCCGCCACAGGCCGGCCTCCTCGTCACGGAAGACAAAGGGGTCCCGCCAGTCCGCTGACTCGTAGCCGTCCGGTGCGCCGAACGTAAGCTCCGGGTGCTTGACCCACGTGTTCATGCCGTCCGTGCTGGTGGCGTGCATGACCAGCTGCAGGGGCAGGCCGTCCGTCCCGAGGTTGCCCGGGTTCTGGCCGGTGTAGAACAGGTGGTGGACGCCTGAGTCGTCAGCAATGACGCTGCCTGTGTAGCAGTTGAAGTCCAAGTCCTCTGTGGTTCCGTGGGGGAGGGCCACCCCGTGGTCCTGGAACTGGGTGAGGTCCTTGGTGGTCACCAGGTTCCAGGCCGTGCCGGGCTTCGGGTCGGCGCGTACCTCGTGAAGGTAGAAGAGCCAGAACTCCCCGTCCTTCTGGTAAGGGATAAGGTCTCCAACCCATGCATCGGCGGGCTGGAAGAAGACTGGGTAGCTCATCGGCGTTGATGTCCATTTCTGCTAAAGCGTTTGATCACCATGAAGCTAGCGTGAAATCGCATGTTGATCAAGCGTTTTAGCAAAAATTGTTCCGAAGGTCTTTTGCGGCTGGTTTGTGACGGAGGGCACTTTTGCTGAAACGCTTGACCGTGGGGTTGCCGCTCGGTATGTTCTTCTGCTAAAGCGCTTAAGCAGCCGGTGATCCGATCAGCGAACCACCGAAGGTTCCATCACCCCGAGCGCCAGGCGGAGCAGCCGCCCCCTGAAAGGAAGTCAACGATGACACATGCCTTTTCCCGTCGCCACGTCCTGCAAGGCACCGGAGCAGGAGCGCTCGCCCTGTTCATGGGCGGTGCCGCAGCTGCCGTCCCTGCCCGGGCGGCGCAGGGCTCACAGCGGGCCGTCTACCACATGACGCCGCCGTCCGGCTGGCTGTGCGACCCGCAGCGGCCGGTGTTCCTGGACGGCAAGTACCACCTCTACTACCTGCACTCCACGCAGAACAACGGCCAGGGCGGCTGGGACCACGCCACCACGGCAGACTGCGTGGCATTCACCCACCATGGCGATGCGCTGCCGCTGCAGCCCGACTTCCCCGTGTGGTCCGGATCGGCAGTGGTGGATACCGCCAACACAGCGGGCTTCGGCGCGGGGGCCATCGTGGTCCTTGCCACCCAGCCCACCGGCGGCATCCGCAAGTACCAGGAGCAGTACCTCTACTGGTCGACCGACGGCGGCTACACGTTTACTGCGCTGCCGGACCCGGTCATCGTCAACACGGACGGAAGGGCGGCCACCACGCAGGCGGAAATCGACAATGCCGAATGGTTCCGGGACCCGAAGATCCACTGGGATGCGGTGCGCAACGAGTGGGTCTGCGTGATCGGCCGGGCGCGGTATGCGGCCTTCTATACCTCCCAGAACCTGCGTGACTGGCAGCTGAAGCGCAACTTCGACTTCCCCAACCCCGCGCTGGGCGGCATCGAATGCCCCGACCTGTTCGAGATGACGGCCGACGACGGCACCAGCCATTGGGTGCTCGGCGCCAGCATGGACGCCTACGGCATCGGACTGCCCATGACCTACGCCTACTGGACCGGCACGTGGGACGGCACCCAGTTCCTGGCTGACGATGTCAGCAATCCGCAATGGCTGGACTGGGGCTGGGACTGGTACGGCGCGGTGACATGGCCGGCTGCAGAGGCGCCGGCAACACGGCGGTACGCCATCGGGTGGATGAACAACTGGAAGTACGCCGCCCGCGACGTTCCCACGGATGCGTCCGACGGGTACAACGGGCAGAACTCGATCGTGCGGGAACTGCGCCTGGCACGCCAGGGCGGAGGCTGGTACAGCCTGCTCAGCAGTCCCGTCACGGCGCTTTCGAACTACGCCGGCTCCACCACCGCGTTCCCGGCCCGGACGGTTAACGGCAGCTATGTCCTGCCCTGGAACGGCCGCGCCTACGAGCTGGAGCTCGACATCTCCTGGGAGGCCGCCGCGAACATCGGGGTCTCGGTGGGCCGCTCCGCCGACGGCGCCCGGCACACGAACATCGGCAAGTACGGCAATGAGCTGTACGTGGACCGTGCGCCCTCGGACCTCGCCGGCTTCCCACTGCTGCCGTACACGCGTGCGGCAGCGCCCATCGACGCCGCCGCGCGGTCCGTCCACCTGCGGATCTTCGTGGACACCCAAAGCGTCGAGGTGTTCGTCAACGCCGGCCACACGGTGCTCTCGCAGCAGGTGCACTTCGCCGACCGCGACACCGGGATCTCCTTCTACACCGACGGCGGACCTGCAACGTTCTCCGGCATCACCATCCGGTCTTTCCGGTAGCCGGCCACCGTAAGCGGCGGCCCCCACGCATGGGTGGGGGCCGCCGTCGGTATTGCGGCATGTTCAGCAGCCGGCGGGAAAACCAGCGGCCGGCAGGAAGAATCAGATGATGGCTGCCTTCAGTTCCTTGGCCGCCAGGGCGGGATCCTCGGCGCTGTAGATGGAACCGCCCACAACGGCCACGTCCGCGCCGGCGCGCTGCACGGCCCCGATGGTGGAGAGGTTCACGCCGCCGGCCACCGAGAAGGGCACGCGGGCTTCTTCTCCGGCGCCCAGCAGGACGTTCAGGTTGTAGCCGGGCAGCGCCTGCTCGTCCAGGCCGGCATGGAACTCGATGAACCTGGCGCCCAGGGCGCGCGCTTCCTTGGCGCGGGACACCTTGTCCGCAACGCCGATCAGGTCCACCACCACGCCCTTGTTGTGGGCTGTGGCTGCCTTGACGGCGCCGGCGATGGTGGAGTCGTCGGCGCTGCCCAGGACGGACACCAGGTCCGCGCCCGCGTTGAAGGCGATGTCGGCCTCGAGCTCGCCGGCGTCCATGGTCTTCATGTCCGCGAAGATGATCTTGTCCGGGTGGGCCGTCTTGACGGCAGTCACGGCCGAGAGCCCGGCGTTCTTGATCAGCGGGGTGCCGAGCTCGATGATGTCCACGGACTCGGCAACCTTGCCGGCCAGGTCCAGTGCGGCCACAACGGTGAGGACATCCATGGCTACTTGCAGTTTCATGTGGGGGTTCGCTTTCTCTTGTTTCCTGCTTCTTGTAGTGGGGAAGGGGCCGGGCAACCTACTCGAGGTTTGCGTGCCGCAGCCAGAGGTCCTCCGGGGCGGCGGCGTCCTCGTCCCACAGGCTTTGGAACACCGCCTCGGTGGCGGCGAACAGCACCTGCTCAAAGAGGCTGCCCGAGTACTGGCGCGTGAGTGACGAGCCGTGATCGGTCTTCCGGGCGGCAGGGATGATCACGACGGCGGCGGCAGCGGCCGCGAGCGGGGAACCTGGGGCGGTGGTGTAGGCAGCCACGCGGGCGCCGTGGGCGGCTGCGGCTTCCGCGGCCTTGACGACGCCGGCGGTGGTGCCTGAGCCGGAAGCCGCGAGGAGCAGGTCGCCGGTGCGGATGGCAGGCGCCGTGGTCTCGCCCACCACGTGGACGGTCAGGCCCAGGTGCATGAGCCGCATGGCCGCCATCTTCAGGACCAGGCCGCTGCGGCCGGCGCCGGCCACGAAGATCCTGTCTGCCAGCCGAAGTTCGGTCACCAGCGCGGCCACCTCGAGCGGGTCGACCTGCTGCAACACTGAGCCGATTTCGTCCAGGACGAGGCCACGGTTGTGGTGGAAGGCCCGTGCCGTTCCCGTCAGGGCGGCGGGGACTGCTTGTGTGGTGGCGTTCATGCGTATACCTCCTTGGATGCTGGCGCCCTTCCATCCTCGCCTGCCCAGGGGGTGGGTGGAACGGCACGTCGGGGCGGCCATGGCCATCCGAATGGGTAGGTGCATCGGGGGCGGCCCATCTACACTGGGCACGTGGATCACCAAGACGCAGCCCTGCTCCAGTCAATAGCCGCCCTGGCAACGGCACCCCTGTTGGACATGGCGCACCGGCTGCGCGAGGCTGCCGCCCCATACATCGCGTCCAGCGCGCTGGTGATTTTCACGGAGGACTGCACCGGCCGGCCGCAGAAGAAGGCCGGTGACGAGGCCATCATCAGCCGGGTGTCCATAGCGGAGCTGGACGCCATCCGGGCAACGCTCGTGGAAGCGGGCGACGCCGGCAGCTGGAGCGGGGACGCCACGTTCGGCGGCGGTGTTCGCCCGGTGCTCGCGGTGTCCTCGCCGAGCAACGCGCTCCTGGTCCTCGCGGACCCGCAGCCGGCCGGGCCGGAGGCGCAGTGGATGCTGCGCTACCTCTGGACCCTCGCAGCTGAACGGATCCGCGAAAAGGTGGCTGATGCGCCGCCGTCGTACCTCATCGAATCACGCGCCGCCTCGGCGGAGCGCCTGCGGGTGACCGCTGAACTGGTGGACCAGCACTCCACCACCCTCGAAACGCTGCTTGCGGCGCTGAGGTCGCCTGCGCTGGGGGACGCCGCGGCCCGGACGGCGGCAACGGACGTCGCGGCCAGGGCCCTGGTGGGCCTGCGCACCCTCAACGACCGCACCACCGGCCTCGTGGAGGAACCGGTCGCTTCCGCATTCCAGCGCCTCCGCGAGGACCTCCGGCCGCTGATGGGCTTCAGCGGCATCGACGTGCAGTTCATCGAACCGCCAGTAAACGGCCGCGCGCTTCCCGGCGAGGTGGCCCACGCAGCCAGGGCGATTGTCCGCGGGCTGGTCCTCGCCATGGTGGACCAGGAGGGCGTCCGCCGGATCCGCACGCAATGGGACTGCGACGGCGTGAACCTCCTCATCAACGTGCGCGACGATGGCCCGGGCGAGCTTTCCGCGTCGGCGCCTGCGATGGCGCGCCTGGTCCAGCGTGTTGAAGCGCTGGACGGGAGCATGGGCGTGGACGTGGTGCCCGGCTGGGGCGCCGACGTCGCCGTGGCAATTCCGCTGGATCCGCCCGCCCGGCCGCTGGCCGACGTCGCCCAGTGGAACCTGGGGGAGCGCGAGCTGGAGGTCCTCCAGCTTCTCGCCGCCGGCCAGCGGAACCGGGGGATTGCCGCGAAACTCCACATCAGCGAAAACACCGTGAAGTTCCACCTGCGCAACCTCTACCGGAAGATCGGCGCATCGTCGCGCACTGAGGCGATGGCGCTCGCCCACAGCAACGGCCTGCGCTGATTTCACGCGGCGCAAGCTACTTGAGAGTATTAGTCATGGCTTCGAACAATGAGCGCGAACCCGACGTCGATGGTGAAGCGGGCCACGGCGGCGTCCAGTCCGTGGACCGTGCCCTCGCGGTCCTTGAGATCCTGGCGCGGGACGGCCACGCCGGCGTGAGCGACATTGCCGAGGAAATGGGCATCCACAAATCCACTGTGTCGCGGCTGCTCGGCTCACTGGTGAGCCGGGAAATGGTCCACCAGAACAGTGAGCGCGGAAAGTACCAGCTGGGCTTCGGAATCCTCCGGCTGGCAAGCTCCATCCCCGGGCGCCTGAGCCTGGTGCGGGAGGCCCGTACGGTCATGGAGGCCCTGGCGGACCAGTTCAAGGAAACGGTGAACCTCGCCGTGCTGCGCTCCAACTATGCCGTGAACGTAGACCAGGCGATGGGGCCGTCAACCCTGGCCACGTATGACTGGGTGGGCAGCCTGACCCCGCTGCACGCCACCTCCAGCGGCAAAGTCCTGCTGGCGGCACTGTCCGCGGATGACCGGGACCGGATCCTGACGGAGACGGGGCTGCCGGCGCGGACCCCCCGCACCATCACCAACCGCAAAGACCTTGAAACCGAGCTGATCACCGTGGCCCGGGATGGCTATGCCGTGACCCGGGAGGAGTTCGAAATCGGAATCAACTCGATGTCCGTGCCGGTGTACAGCCACTTGGGAACGGTCATTGGCGCCATCAGCATCTCCGGGCCGGCCTTCCGTTTCGATCCGGAGAAGGAGCCGGGACTGGCAGAAGGCCTCAAGGATGCAGGCCTCCAGGTGAGTGCAAGGATGGGCTACACCCGGCGGTAGGGCGCCGGGGTCCCCGCCGGGTCCCGCCGGGGTCCACAGGGAAGATGCGGACGCTGCCAAACGCTGCGATTCCGCGCGCAGGCAGCGATCAGAGATCCTCTTCGAGACGGGCGGTAAGGATCCGGTTGGCGTTAACCTGCAGGATGCGGAGCGACTCCTGGATCAGGGGTGAGGCGATGCTGCCCCTGCGCACCGCGGCGACAATGCGGCGCGTGGGTTTCGCCCGGCCGGTGAGGCGCAGCCGAACCACGTTTTCGGCACCATGCAAAGGTGCAAGCCGGGGCAGCAGGCCTACGCCCAGCCCGGCACCCACGAAGGCGATGTGGGTTTCCCATTCAACGGCTTCGTGGGCAATCCGCGGCGTCACCCCGACTGCCGTGAAGGCCGCGGTGAAGAGGGAGTGGTAGGCGGAACCGGCGGCCTCCGTGATCCAGGGTTCCGATGCCAGCTCTTCGAGCGTCGCCGTTTCCCGTGATGCCAGCGGATGGTCACCGGGAATGATCACGTCCAGTGGATCGTCGAGCAGGACTCTCTGCTCGAAGCGCGGATCGTCCTCACCATAACTGTCGGACTGCATGGCGACAATGACTGCCAGGTCGATCCGTTCCGCAATCAGCAAGTCGAAGCAGCGGGCAGGCTCAGCCTCAAGAACCTGCACCTCCAGCGAGGGGTGTGTCGAGCGCAGGGTGGCGGCCAGCGGCGCCAGCAAGTGGGCGGCTGCAGAGGAGAATCCGCCGAGGCCAAGATGGGCCTGCACCTGGTCGCCGGCCTCCATGGCCGCGGCGCGCAGGCTCTCCCATTGGGCGATGAGGGGATCCGAGCCCGCCACGAGAAAACGTCCCGTGGCGGTAAGCCGCAGGCCCCGGCCGTCTTTCGTCAGCAGCTGCATTCCGAGTACGCGTTGGAGCTCCCGCAACTGCGCGGAGACGGCGGAGGGGGAATAGCCCGTGAGTTCCGCGGTCGCGCCTACCGTGCCGCACCGGGCGAATACGCGGAGCGTGATGAGTCGCGCGTCAATCATGCATTTATTCTGCACGGTAATCTTCAAAGTTTTGCGCTTTTCTTGCAGCAGTTGTGACCCTAATCTCATGACAACGAGTACATCGACCACTGCCGGTACCACCCCCGCACCCCTGGTCAACACGCAACACCCACTACCCATGCCTCCCGGGAGGAAACCCATGACTGCTTCAGTGAACGTGCCCCTCAATTCACGCGGAAAAATCGCTGCATCATTGCCTGCCGAGCAGCTGGCCGAGATCACCGCGTTGTTTGAGTTCCGTCGCACCGGCTACTCCCTCGACGCCCCCTTCTACACTGATGCCTCGATCTTCAAGGTGGACATGGAGGCCATTTTCGGCCAGCACTGGATCTTTGCAGCCAGCACCGCCGAGCTGCCCGAGCCGGGTGACTACGTCACCGTCGACTACGGGCCATACTCCCTGATTGTGCTGCGCAACGACGACGGCGGCGTGAACGTCCTGCACAACGTATGCCGCCACCGCGGCGCCCGCGTCCTGACTGACGCTGCAGGGTCAACCGGAAACCTGGTGTGCGGCTACCACTCGTGGACCTACTCGCCGGAGGGAAATCTGATCCATGCCTCCGCTCCGGGGGAAACGAAGTTCGACAAGAGCTGCTTCGGCCTCAAGCGCGCCCACGGCCGCGAGGTCGCCGGACTCATCTTCGTCTGCATCGCAGACGAACCGCCAACGGACTTCGACGAAACCGCAAAGATCTTTGAGCCCTACCTGGCGCCCCACGATCTCTCGAAGACAAAAATCGCCTACCAGCAGAACATCATCGAAGAGGGCAACTGGAAGCTCGTCATGGAGAACAACCGTGAGTGCTACCACTGTGACGGCCACCCCGAGCTCGCCTGCTCCCTCTTCCCCACCTGGGGCCTGACGGAAGGCCTGATCCCGCCCCACCTTGAGGAAGTGTGGAACCGGAACAAGGAAGCCCAGTCCTCCCTCGAGGAGCGGTGCCGCCGCTATGGCCTTCCGTACGAGGTGGTCGAGCAGCTTGACACGCGCATCGCGGGAATCCGCATCTCACGGGAATCACTCGATGGAGAGGGCGAATCGTTCTCTGCCGACGGGCGCAGGCTTTCCAAGAAGCTGCTTGGCGACCTGCCCGACTTCCGCCTCGGCCGCTGCTCCATGCACCTGCAGCCCAACAGCTGGTTCCATTTCCTGGGCGACCACGTCATCACGTTCGGTGTCTTCCCCATTAACGAGCACCAGAGCCTCGTGCGCACCACGTGGCTGGTGGCTGACGACGCCGTGGAAGGCGTCGACTACGACCTCGAGAAGCTCACCTACACCTGGAAGCAGACCAACCTGCAGGACAAGGCATTCGTGGAGCTCTGCCAGCAGGGCGCCGGCAGTCCCGCCTACGAGCCCGGCCCCTACATGAAGAGCGAATACCAGGTGGAGGCATTCATCAACTGGTACGTACAGCGCGTGCAGGAGCACTTGGCATGATTGAACTCCTCACTGAAACGGCAGTCCAGGAACCACAGCGTATCCGGGGTCTTGAGATGCCGTGGAACAGGGTGATGGGAAGCGCCGAGACGCCCGCCCGGGCAGCCCGTGCGCTGGGCCCATGGCATCCGCAGGAGTTTATGGCCGAATGCGTCGAGACGGTTCCCGAGGCCGGCGGCATGATGACCTTCGTGTTCCGCCGCTGCGACGGTGCACCCCTGGCGTTCCGCGCGGGCCAGTACGTGAACGTCGCATTTCCCGTGAACGGCGAAGACCAGGAACCGGCGGACCGCAGCTACTCGCTGTCCAGTTCGCCCACCCAGCCGTGGACCTTCAGCATCACCGTCAAGTGCGACCCCACGGGCCTGGTCTCACCGTGGGTGCACGAGAACGTCAAACCCGGCGCTGTCCTTGAGATGCTGGGACCGGTGGGAGCATTCCACCTGCCCGATGCAGACCGGCGGGCACGATACCTCTTGCTTGCCGCCGGCGCAGGCATTACTCCCATCATGTCCATGGTTCGGACCATCCACTCCCTGCCCGGACACGCCGATGTTGTGGTGCTTTACCATGGCTCGGATGCCGGCGGCTTCGCCTTCCACCGGGAATTGGCCTACATCGCCTCCGTGGACTCGCGCGTCAAGGTCCACTACTCCCTGGGCGACCGCAGGGTGCCGGAGGGGTGGGAAGGACTCAGTGGAAGGCTGACGGCGGCCATGCTCGAGGAGGTGGCCCCGGACGCCAACGGCCGCCAGGTGTACGCATGCGGTCCTGAGGGTTACCTGAACACCGCCACCGGGCTCCTCAGGAAGGTCGGTGTCGACGACACGTCCATCTACATGGAGTTCTTCTCGGGAGACCGCCAGACGCTCCTTGAATACCAGGCGGAGGTGGCGCTTGCAGCCGATGTCGCGGAGGAGATCGCCGAGGAGATCGCCGAATCCGCCGAGGACTACTTTGAAAGCCAGCCGGCCGCGTTCGGCCTCTACGAGCCTGGCTACGACGCCGACGGAACCCTGCAGGCCTCCGGGATGCCGCTGGAGATCGTCGACCCGGAGGCGCCCGGCCCGGACCCCTCCGCCGACAGCCCGGGCGGGGAGCCGGACGCCGGTTCCCCTGACGCCTCGAGCTTCGACACGGTGGGAACAGGCAGCCTCACCATGGCCTTCACGCGTACCGGTATCAATGTCCGGATCGACCCAAGCGAGCGCATCCTCGAGGTGGCCCAGCGTGCTGGTGTGAGGATTGGCGCGAACTGCAAGGAAGGGATGTGCGGCTCCTGCAAGGTCGTCAAGCTTTCGGGGGAAGTCGAGATGAACCACCAGGGCGGGATCCGGGCACGGGAAATCTCTGCAGGCAAGTTCCTGCCCTGCTGCTCCACCGCGCAGACGGACCTGGTGATTGATGCCTGACCCCGTTCCGGGGCAGCCGTCAAGGCGCAGCCGAACCCGCGAAATAGGGCTTAAGAATTCGGAAAAACCTTGACACGCACCTGTGGCGCGGGCCACTCTGTTGCTTATTACGAGACGTGTTGATCCTTGCGGAACAACCGCCCCATTCACAGCAAAAGCTGATTCTGCTTACTGAATGCCAGGAAGCACCAGATCCTCCGCCCGGCTTGGGGACGCCGGAGCACTGCGCCAGCCCATGAATTCAAACCAAAGGACTTGACATGGCTTTGAACAGCGACATCCGCCCGGATGCCCATTCCCCCCTTGAGCAGGAGGAGCCCAAGCTCGTTCCACCTGCGCCGGAGAACTCTCCTTCCGCCCACGACTCACTCGACGCGGAGGACACCCAGCAGATCATGCAGGAACTCCGCCAGACCAAGGCCGAGCAGGCCGTGGCGGAGCGCCGGAACCGTAAGCTCACCCTCGACAAGGCCACTTTCGGCATCACCGGCATCCTGGCCCTCGCGTTCGTGGCCTGGGGTTTCCTGGGCCGGGACAGCCTGGCTGCAACCTCAACCGTCGCGCTGGACTGGGTGATGGAATACACCGGCTGGCTTTTTATGGTGCTGGCCTCGCTGTTCGTCGTCTTTGTCCTCTGGCTGGCCCTCGGAAAATGGGGCAACATCCCGCTGGGCAAGGACGGGGAACGCCCCGAATTCCGGACGGTCTCGTGGATCGCCATGATGTTCGCCGCCGGCATGGGCATCGGCCTGATGTTCTACGGCGTGGCCGAGCCGCTGTACCACTACATCGCCCCACCGCCGGGCACCGTGGACGGCCGGACGCCCGCTGCCATCCAGACAGCCATGGCCACCTCCATCTTCCACTGGACCCTGCATCCCTGGGCGATGTACGCCGTCGTAGGAATCGCCATGGCCTACGGCACCTACCGCCTGGGGCGCAGGCAACTGATCTCCGCGGCCTTTACGTCCCTGTTCGGCATCAGGACGGTGGAAGGGCCGGTAGGAAAGTTCATCAACATCCTGGCGATCTTCGCCACGCTGTTCGGCACGGCGGCCTCCCTGGGACTTGGCGCGCTGCAGATCGGCAGCGGGCTGAGCTCAAACGGCTGGATGGGCGAGGTGGGCACGCCCGTGCTCGTGGCCATTGTGGCCGTCCTGACCGCCTGCTTTGTGGCCTCGGCAGTGTCCGGCATCAGCCGCGGCATCCAGTGGCTGTCCAACATCAACATGGTCCTGGCCGTGGTCCTGGCACTCATCGTCTTCATCGCCGGCCCCACGCTCTTCATCCTTAACCTCATCCCTGCCGCAGTGGGGGACTACGCCCGGGATCTGGCCGAAATGTCCTCCCGCACCGAGGCGGTCGGTGACGAGGCCCTTCGCACCTGGATGTCCGGCTGGACCATCTTCTACTGGGCATGGTGGGTGTCCTGGACGCCTTTCGTAGGCATGTTCATCGCCCGGATCAGCCGCGGCCGCACCATCCGGCAGTTCGTTACCGGCGTCCTGCTGGTCCCCAGCGTTGTCAGTGTCATCTGGTTCGGCATCTTCGGCGGGGCCGCGTTCAAGGTCCAGGAGAAAGCGGACCAGGCCGGCCAGCCGGGGCTGGTGGCCATGTCTGACGGCGCACCGTCCATCGACTTCGACGGAGCACTGTTCGACCTCGTCAACAACCTGGCCATGCCGGGCTGGCTGACCGGAGCAGTCATTGTCCTGGCCATGGTCCTGGTGGGAATCTTCTTTGTCACCGGCGCCGACTCGGCGTCACTGGTGATGTCTTCCCTCAGCTCCAACGGTTCTGCCGAACCAAAACGAGGGCTGGTCATCTTCTGGGGCCTGCTCACCGGCGCCGTGGCGGCCGTGATGCTGCTCGCCGGAGGCGACAAGCCCTCGGAGGCGCTCTCCGGGCTGCAGCGCATCACCATCGTGGCAGCCCTGCCGTTCGTGCTGGTCATGCTGCTGCTCTGCTTCGCCCTGGTCAAGGACCTGCGCCGGGACCCGCTGTCCCTGCGGCGGCGGCTCGCCGACTCGGTGGTGGAACGCGCCATCCGGACCGGAGTGGACCAGCACGGCGGCGTCCAGTTCGATCTCGTGACCCAGCACCAATGTGATCAGCACTGTTCAGAGGACGGCCCGTGCGCCGCTTCCGCCGCTGACACCCCAGCCCCCGCAAAGAACCAGGAGTAGACCATGACCACAGTCCTTGAGGGCCGCCCTGCCGCAAACGCGACGGCGGAAGCCGGCGCCGTCCCCAGCGTCCGCAGTACCGGCACCGCACAGTACGTCCTCACGCTGGCGTGCCCGGAGCGCCCCGGAATCGTCCGGGCGATCACCGCATTCCTCGCTGACCGCGGCTTCGACATCGTTGAACACCAGCAGTTCGATGACCACATGAGCGGCAAGCTCTACCTGCGCACGGCCTTCACCCCGGGAGACAAGGAAGTTTCCGCGGAAGGCCTCAGCGCAGAGTTCGCCGCCACTGCCAATGAGTTCGACATGGAGTTCGCCATCCACGACGGCAGCCCCCAGCGCGTGCTGGTGATGGTCTCGAAGTTCGGCCACTGCCTCAACGACCTCATCTTCCGGTGGCGCGCCGGAAGCCTGGGTGCGGAGATCGCCGTCGTGGTGTCCAACCACGAGGACCTCCGCCCCATGGCTGAAGCCGCCGGCCTGCCGTTCATCCACGTCCCGGTCACCGCGGACACCAAGCCGCAGGCCGAGGCGCGCCTGCTGGAACTGGTCGAGGAGTACCAGGCGGACCTGGTGGTCCTGGCCCGCTATATGCAGGTCCTCTCGGACGGCCTCAGCAAGACCCTCCGCGGCCGCGCCATCAACATCCACCATTCCTTCCTGCCCGGGTTCAAAGGGGCCAAGCCCTACCACCAGGCCTACGACCGCGGCGTGAAGCTCATCGGCGCCACCGCGCACTACGTCACCGCAGACCTGGACGAAGGCCCGATCATCGAGCAGGAAGTGTTCCGCGTGGACCACAGCCTGGACCCGAATGCGCTGGTCACTGTGGGCAGGGACGCCGAATCGCAGGCACTGTCCCGCGCCGTCAGGTGGCACTGCCAGCACAGGGTCCTGCTCAACAACACCCGCACCGTCGTCTTCCGCTAACGCGAACACCAGGAGAACTACTTATGAGCGCATCACCACGCGTTGTCATCATCGGCGCCGGCATCGTCGGAACCAACCTTGCCGACGAACTCGCCACCCGGGGCTGGACCAACATCACGGTGGTGGAACAGGGCCCGCTGGAACTTGCCGGCGGCTCCACGTCGCACGCGCCGGGCCTGGTGTTCCAGAACAACCCGTCACGGACCATGACCGAATTCGCCACCTACACGGTGAACAAGCTGCTGGCCCTGAGCAAGGACGGCCAGTCCTGCTTCAACCAGGTCGGCGGCCTGGAACTGGCAACCACCCCCGAGCGCCTGGCCGACCTCAAGCGCAAGATGGGCGTGATGACCTCCTGGGGCGTCGAAAGCCGGATCGTGGACGCCGACGAATGCGAAAAGATCTACCCCCTCCTGAACACGGGCAAGCTCACCGGCGGCCGCGAAGTCCTGGGCGGCCTGCTCATCCCCACCGACGGCCTGGCACTGGCCGCCCGTGCGGTGCAGTTGCTGATCGAACGCTCCAGCGAGGCCGGCGTGAAGTACCAGGGCAACACCACCGTCACCGGCATCGCCCGGGAGGGCGGCAAGGTGACCGGCGTCGAAACCGGCAACGGACTGATCCCGGCGGACATCGTGGTGTCCTGCGCAGGTTTCTGGGGCCGTGAACTCGGCAAGATGGTGGGCCTGGAAGTCCCGCTGCTGCCGCTGGCCCACCAGTACGCCATCAGCACCCCGCTGCCCGAACTCGAGGGCGTCAACGAGCTTCCCAAGGGCGCCGGCAAGCCCATCCTGCGCTACCAGGACAAGAACCTGTACTACCGGGAATGGGGCGATCGCATCGGCATCGGCAGCTACGCCCACCGCCCCATGCCGGTGGACATGTCCGCCCTGCCGAAGGTCGCCGCAGAGGAAATGTCGGACCACCGCATGCCTTCCCGCCTGGAGTTCACCCTGGAAGACTTCCTGCCCGCCTGGGAGGACAGCCAGGACCTGCTGCCGGCGCTGCGCAGCTCAGCGATCCAGGACGGCTTCAACGGCATCTTCTCCTTCACCCCGGACGGCGGCCCGCTCATGGGCGAGGCGCCCGAGCTCTCCGGCTTCTTCGTGGCCGAAGCCGTCTGGGTCACGCACTCGGCCGGCGTGGCCAAGGCAATGGCGGAGCTGCTGGTGGAAGGCCGGTCCCGCACGGACCTGCACGGCTGCGAGCTCGCCCGCTTCGAAAAGGTCCAGACCTCCGATGCGTACGTCAGCGAGACATCCCAGCAGAACTTCGTGGAGATCTACGACGTGATGCACCCGCTGCAGCCCAGGGAATCTCCGCGGGACCTGCGCGTGAGCCCGTTCAACGTCCGCCAGAAGGAACTGGGAGCGTTCTTCCTGGAGTCCGCCGGCTGGGAGCGGCCGCACTGGTTCGAGGCCAACCGCGGCCTGCTCGAGGAGCTGCCGGCCGAGTGGCAGGCGCCGGAGCGGGACTCCTGGTCCGCCATGTTCTCGTCCCCCATCTCGGCGGCCGAGGCGTGGAAGACGCGTACCGCCGTCGCGCTTTTCGACATGACGCCGCTGAAGCGGCTGTCCGTGGTGGGCCCGGGCGCGCAGGCGCTGCTGCACCGGCTCAGCACCGGCAACATCGCCAAGAAACCGGGCGCCGTGACGTACTGCCTGCTGCTGGAGCATGACGGCGGCATCCGCAGTGACGTGACCGTCGCGCGGCTGGCGGAGGAGGACTTCCAGCTGGGCGTGAACAGCAACGTGGACTTCGACTACCTCCGGGTGGAGGCCCGGAAGCAGTCCGCTGCCGATCCAAGCCAGTGGGTGCATGTCTCCGACATCACCGGCAGCACCTGCTGCATCGGGCTGTGGGGCCCGCTGGCGCGCGAAGTGATCGGCAAGGTCAGCTCGGACGACCTCACCAACGACGGCCTGAAGTACTTCCGCACCAAGGAAATCTCCGTGGGCGGCATCCCGGTGACAGCCATGCGGCTCTCCTACGTGGGCGAACTCGGCTGGGAGCTCTACACCACCGCCGAGTACGGGCTGAAGCTCTGGGACCTGCTGTTCGAGGCGGGCCGGGAGCACGGCATCATTGCCGCCGGCCGCGGCGCCTTCAACAGCATGCGGCTGGAGAAGGGGTACCGGCTGTGGGGCACGGACATGACGTCCGAGCACCACCCGTACGAGTCCGGCCTGGGCTTCTCGGTGGCCAAGGACAAGACCGGTTTCGTGGGTTGTGAGGCTCTCGCCGCCCGCAAGGAGCAGCCCGCCACGCGGGCGCTGCGCTGCCTGACGGTCGACGACGGCACGTCCATCGTGCTGGGCAAGGAACCGGTGTACGCGAACGGTGCTGCGGTTGGTTACGTCACGAGCGCCGCCTACGGCTACACCGTCCGCAGGCCGATCGCCTACGCTTGGCTGCCGGCGTCGGTATCCGAGGGCGACTCGGTGGAGATTGAGTACTTCGGCAAGCGCATTGCTGCCACGGTCTCTGCCGAGCCGCTGTTCGATCCGGGCATGGAGCGCCTCCGGGGCTAGCCCGGAACCTGTCCGTAGTTGTCATCGGAAACCGGGGGCCGCCGAACAGGCGGCCCCCGGTTTTTCGTGGGCCGGCCCGGTTCCCGGCTTATTGTCGGACCCCCTTGGCAGGATGGGTTTATGGGCAGGAAAGCGGTGGCGAGGGCGTTTGCGGATATCAGGGCCGCCCTTGCCGTGCTCAACGCTGAGGTGGACGGGTGCGGTTCGGAGCCGTTCTCTGCTGCCGATCCGTTAGCCGGGCTGGCAGATGGGAGCCTGGACATCCTCGCTGGTGCCAGGGAGGCCGAAGCCGGGCTTGCAGGCCTGAAGGCCCGCGCTGCCATGAGATACGCCGGCACCGCCCATACCCTGGCGCCTCTCGGGGCCCCGGTGCCGGCACAGGAGATGGCTGTGGCCGCCGAGATCGGGTGCGTGCTGGCCCTCGGGCCGCGGGCCGCCAGCACGTTCCTGTCCGTATCCCACGCGCTGACCACCACCCTGCCCCTGACCCTCGCGGCCCTGCACGCCGGCACGATCTCCTGGCAGCACGCCCTGGTCATGGTGAACGAGGCCGCAACCCTGGACCCGGCCGGGGTCGTCGCCCTGGAAGCCCACTTCCTCGACCCGGCCGTCCCTAAACCGCCCACCGCCGCAGCAATCGGCGAAATGCCGGCGCACCGGTTCAAGGCCAAGGCCCGCACCTGGCGGGAACGCCACCATCCCGAATCGCTGGGGAAGCGCCATGCCAAGGGGGTGGCGGACCGGCGGGTGGAATACCGGCCTGACCAGGACGGGATGGCTTGGCTCTCCGCTTGTTTGCCCGCGCACCAGGCGCTGGCAGGCTGGAACCGCCTTAACGCTCTCGCGCGGGCCGCACAAGGACCCAACGAACCCCGCACCCTCACCCAGCTCCGGACCGACAAATTCGCCGAAGCCATCCTCACCAGCGGAACCAGTGCAACCTTCCATGCAGACAACAGTGCAGGTAACGGCGAGGAAGCAAGCGACAGCGACGGAGCCGGCGCAGGAACTGGTGCCGGCCTGCTTTCCCCGGGGATCCGGGCCCAGGTCCTGGTCACCGTGCCGGTGTTCTCGCTGATGGGCCTCACGGAGGAGCCGGCGGTGTTGGACGGGTTCGGCCCCGTTCCGCCGTCCATGGCACGGGACCTGGTTGCACACGGAGCAGACTCCTTTCACCGCGTCCTGGTCGACCCGCGGGACGGGGCACCACTGGAAATTGGGCGCACCAGCTACCGGGTGACCAAGGCGATGCGGAATTGGCTCAGGCTGAGGGACGGCAAATGCCCCTTCCCCGGCTGCAGCAACAACTCCCTCGACAACGAGGCCGACCACCTCGTCGCCTGGCACCACGGCGGGACCACCGGGATCAGCAACCTGGGACAGCCCTGCCCGAAACACCACAAACTCCGGCACACCACCGGCTGGACACCAACACCAGCCACCAAAAACCAACCACCCGGCTGGACCTCACCCACCGGTCGCCACTACAAAAGCGAACACCAGGACTGGGAACCACCCCACTGGCCGAGCCAGCTGAAGCTAGGTACGGCGGATTTCCTGCACACTGCCCAGTCGCCGGGAGAGGACGCCTTGGAGCGCTTCCTCCGCGCCCGCGCGTGACTACGCATCGGCCACCGGCGTGTGGATGAAACACCGACGGCGACACGGGCACCTGCCGCGTGCCGCCGTCGTCGTTCTGCCGGTAGGAGCGCCGCGGGGGCTATCCCGCCGTGGCAGGCTCCAGTTGCCCGGAAGAATCCTGGTCGGTGGTTTCCGCGAGGTGCGGCACGAACCGGACGAACATGGCCTTAAAGCCGGGGGTGTTGGATTCGCGGGCCACGTTTTCCTTGTGGACCAGGGCGTTGGCTTCGGGGAAGTACGCGGCGGCACAACCCTTGGCGGTGGGGTAGGCGATCAGGCGGAACTTGTCGGCCTGCCGGTCGTGGCCGCGGAAGGTGCTGACCACGTCCACCAGGTCCCGGTCCTTGAAGCCCAGCTCCACCAGGTCCTCGGGGTGGACCAGGATGACGCGGCGGCCGCCGGAGATGCCGCGGTAGCGGTCGTCCTGGCCGTAGAAGGTGGTGTTGTACTGGTCGTGGCTGCGGATGGTCTGGAGCACCAGGTGCCCGTCGGGCGGGGTGAGGTATTCCAGCGGGCTCACGGTGAACCTGCCCCGGCCGATGTCGGTTTTGAAGGACCGGGTATCGCGCGGCGGGTTGGGCAGGACGAACCCGTTCTTGGTCCGGATCCTGGCGTTGAAGTCCTCGAAGCCGGGCAGCACGCGGGCGATGTGGTCGCGGATCACGTCGTAGTCCTCGGCCATGGCTTTCCAGTCCACCGGGTGGTCCGGGCCGAACGCCGCCTCGGCCATCCGTGCCACGATCACGGGTTCGGCGAGCAGGTGCTCGGAGACCGGCGTGAGCCTGCCCTGCGTGGAGTGGACCACAGACATCGAATCCTCCACGGAGAGGAACTGTGCACCGCTGGGGTGCTTGTCGTCCTTGTCCGTCCGGCCCAGGGTGGGCAGGATCAGCGAGGTGCGCCCATGCACCACGTGTGAGCGGTTGGGCTTGGTGGAGATGTGCACGGTCAGGCCGATCCGCTGCATGCCGGCTTCCAGGGTCTCGGTGTCGGAGCAGGCCAGGGAGAAGTTGCCGCCCATGGACACAAAAAAGTCCACCTCGTTGCGTTCGAACGCCTCCATCGCTTCCACGGCGTCATACCCGTGGTGCCGGGGTGAAGTAATCCCGAACTCGGTGTCCAGCGCCTCCAGCAGCCATTCCTTGGGTTTTTCCCAGATGCCCATGGTGCGGTCGCCCTGGACGTTGGAGTGCCCGCGGACCGGGCAGGCGCCGGCTCCGGGCTTGCCGAAGTTGCCCTGCAGCAGCAGGACGTTGACCATCTCCTTGATGGTGTCCACCGAGTGCGGCTGCTGCGTGACGCCCAGGGCCCAGCAGAAGATGGTGGCCTTGGACTTGATGAGCATCCCGGCAACGGTCTCGATCTGCTCCCGGGACAGCCCGGTGGCCTTCTCGGTTTCGGCCCAATCCAGGCTGCCGCGGGCCTCGCGGTAGGCGGCGAACCCGTCTGTCTGCGCCTCGATGAAGGAATGGTCGACGACGGTGCCCGGGTTCCGCTCTTCCTCCGCCAGGAGCAGGTGGCCAAGGGCCTGGAACAGTGCCAGGTCACCGCCGACCTTGATCTGCAGATATTCGTCGGCAAGCGGCGTGCCGCCGCCCACCACGCCGGAGACGGTCTGCGGGTCCCTGAAATTGAACAGCCCGGCCTCGGGCAGCGGGTTGACCGCCACCACTTTGCCGCCCTTGTCCTTGCATTCCTTCAGCGCGGACAGCATCCGCGGATGGTTGGTCCCGGGGTTCTGCCCCACCACGAAGATCAGCTCGGAATCATGGATATCGTCCAGGGACACGGTCCCCTTGCCAATCCCGATGGTCGGGTTCAGAGCCGAACCCGAGGACTCGTGGCACATGTTGGAGCAGTCCGGCAGGTTGTTGGTGCCCAAAGCCCGCGCGAACAGCTGGTACATAAACGCCGTCTCGTTCGCGGTGCGCCCGGAGGTGTAGAAAACGCAACGGTCGGCCGTGGTGGCCCGCACATGCTCGCCGATCAGGTCGAAGGCATCACCCCAGGAGATCGGTGAATAGTGGCTCTCGCCTGCCCGGATCACCACGGGTTCACTCAGCCGGCCCTGGTTGCCCAGCCAGTACTCGGTCTTCGTCGAGAGCTCGGCGATCGAATGCCTGGCCCAGAACTCGGCACCGACGGTGCGGAGGGTGTTTTCCTCGGCCACCGCCTTGGCGCCGTTCTCGCAGAACTCGGCGGTCTTGCGCTTCTTGTCCGACTCCGGCCACGCGCAGCCCGGGCAGTCGAAACCGCCCCGCTGGTTCAGCCGCAGCAGCGAGTGCGCCGTGCGGGCCACCCCGGCCTGGGCCACCGCGCGTTCCAGCGCCACCATCACGGCTTTCACGCCTGCCGCCTCGGCCTTGGGCTTATGGACTTCGAGGTTGTCCTCGTCAATGTCCGCAACGGGGGCGGGCTGCTTACCGAACTTCATTGTTCCAACTTCCTTACCGGCATGCGTGGTGTTTGTACTGTGTTGCGTGGGCGCCACGAAGGCGCGGTTGCCGCTGGCGCCGCGAAGGCGCGCCGGGCAATCCCGGCGCGCCCCGCGCGATGCTCAGCTCGACGGCTACTGCGAAACCTTCGCCAGCGTTTCCGTTTCGGCAGCGATGGTGGTGTTGTCCCCGTGGCCGGTGCGGACCACAGTCCCGGGCGGGAGGGTGAGCAGGCGTTCCCGGATGGAGGCCAGGATGGTGGGGTAGTCGCTGTAGGACCGTCCTGTGGCACCCGGGCCGCCGTTGAACAGCGTGTCTCCGGTGAAGACCGTTCCTTCGCTTTCCAGGTAGAAGCAGGTGGAGCCCGGGGAATGGCCGGGGGTGTGGATGGCCTTCAGTGTTGCACCGCCCACTTCGAACACGTCGCCGTCGGCCAGTGCCCGGTCCGGGTGCGCGTCCGGGTACACCTGTTCCCAGAGGACCAGGTCCTCGGGGTTCAGGTAGATCGGGGCGCCCACGGCGTCGGCAACGTCGCGGGCAGCACCGATGTGGTCGTTGTGCGCATGCGTGAGCAGGATGGCCTTGACCTTCCGGCTGCGGACCTGGTTGATGATCGCAGCGGCGTCGTGCGGGGAGTCGATGATCACGCACTCCTCGTCATTGCCTACGATCCAGACGTTGTTGTCCACGTCCCAGGTGCCGCCGTCGAGCGAAAATGTCCCCGAGGTGACCAGGTTCTCGATGGCGACCATTAGAGCTCCACCACCGAACGCAGGACCTTGCCCTCGTGCATCTTGTCGAAGGCTTCCTCCACCTGGTCGATGGTGATCCGTTCGGTCACGAACGCGTCCAGGTCCAGGTTGCCCTGCTTGTAGTGCGCCACCAGCATGGGGAAGTCGCGGGAGGGCAGGCAGTCGCCGTACCAGGAGGACTTGAGCGAGCCGCCGCGGCCAAAGACGTCCAGCAGCGGCAGTTCAAGCTGCATGGCCGGCGTCGGGACGCCCACCAGGACCACGCGTCCGGCGAGGTCGCGGGCGTAGAACGCCTGCTTGTACGTTTCAGGACGGCCGACGGCGTCAATCACCACGTCCGCCCCGTTGCCTCCGGTGAGGGCGCGGATGGCCTCGACGGGGTCCTCTTTGCTGGAGTCGATGCCGTGCGTGGCGCCGAGGGATGTGGCCATGTCCACCTTGTTGGCGTCGATGTCCACGGCGATGATCGTGGTGGCGCCGGCGAGCTTGGCGCCGGCGATCGCGGCGATGCCCACACCGCCGCAGCCGATCACCGCCACGGACTCGCCGCGCTTGACCTCACCGGTGTTGATGGCGGCGCCGATGCCGGCCATTATCCCGCAGCCCAGCAGGCCGACGGCGGCCGCATCAGCCTCGGGATCCACCTTGGTGCACTGTCCCGCAGCGACGAGGGTTTTTTCGGCGAAGGCCCCGATCCCCAGTGCGGGGGAGAGCTCCGTGCCGTCCTCCAGGGTCATCTTCCGGGTGGCGTTGGCGGTGTTGAAACAGTACTGGGGCTGTCCCTTGGCGCACGCGCGGCATTCACCGCACACGGCGCGCCAGTTCAGGATGACGCGGTCGCCGGGGGCGACGGAGGTAACGCCGTCACCCACAGCGCTGACCACACCGGTGGCTTCATGGCCCAGCAGGAAGGGGAAGCCGTCGTTGATGGCGCCCTGCTTGTAGTGCAGGTCCGTGTGGCAGACACCGCACGTCAGGATGTCCACCAGGGCCTCGCCCGGGCCCGGATCCGGCACCAGGATGGTCTCCACTGACACCGGAGCGTTCTTTTCCTTGGCGATGACTGCCTTGACTTTATGAACCATTTCCTGTGTTCCTTTCGTTGGCCGGACAAAGATCCCGGCCCGACTCCCAAGTCTAGAAGCTGCGACGCTTCCGGACGGCTACCCAAAGGGACGGGTGGCAGGCACCCGAAAGGGTGGTCGTGCCTCCCAGACCTTCCGCCCGGGCCTCTCCAATTGCGTAATGCACAACACGTTGCGTATAGCGCTTACTCGAAATATGTCAGCAGGCGTAGGGCGTGTCAATAGAGCCGCCCAGTTCGACGTGCATTGGCGCCAGGCGGTTGAGGTCCGCGCGCAAGCTATCCGCAACACTATTGCATTCGAAGCAACTCTTGGGGTTTCAATCTCCCCAGCCTACAAGTGTGGCCCAAGCGCTGGGCTTGATTTGGCGCTCCTCAAACTGGCCTTTTCCGGAACTGTAATTCGCCGCCTCGAAACCATTGACTGTGGCGGCCATCACGCCTTAGTCTGTTGCAACAGCGTTGCGCTGAATGCAACCACAACACTTTGGTGGACATATGAGTAACGAAACTTCCTCCCCGGGCAGCATCGTGAGCGACCCGCGTCCCGCACCTGCCGACAGTGCCGTCAGCAAGGAAACGCGGCGCCGGGTCATCGCTGCCAGCTTCATCGGCAACTTCGTTGAATGGTTCGACTACGCCGTCTACGGCTACCTGGCCGTCACTATCGCAACGGTCTTCTTCCCGGAATCCGATCCGCAGACCGGGCTGCTGCTGACCTTCGCCCTTTTTGCCATCTCCTTCCTGGTGCGCCCGCTCGGCGGCTTCGTCTGGGGCCACATCGGCGACAGGGTGGGACGGCGGACAGCTCTCTCCCTGTCCATCCTCATCATGTCCGGAGCCACGTTCTGCATAGCGCTGATTCCGGGCTACGACACCATCGGCATCTGGGCGCCCGTCCTGCTCCTGATCATCAGGGTGGTCCAGGGCTTCTCTGCCTCCGGTGAATACGCAGGAGCCTCGGCCTTCCTGGTGGAGTACGCCCCAGCCAACCGGCGTGGCCTGTACGCCGCCGTCGTCCCCGCGAGCACCGCCGCCGGCCTGCTCCTGGGCTCACTCATGGCCGGCCTGCTGACCACCCTGCTCTCCACCGAGGCGATGCAGAGCTGGGGCTGGCGGCTGCCTTTCCTGCTGGCAGCCCCCATGGGCCTGATCGGCCGGTACATCCGGACCAAGCTTGAGGACACCCCCGTATTCCGTGAACTGGCCGCCGAGGACCACGCCGTCAAGGCCCCTGTCTCCAGCCTCTTCCGCAACCACTGGCGGCAGCTGCTGCAGGCCGTCGGCGCCGTGCTGCTCAACGCCGTCGGCTTCTACGTGATCCTCAGCTACATGCCCACCTACCTGTCCTCGGAACTGGGCCTGGGCGAAACCGAATCATTCCTTGCCACCACCATCGCGCTGATCACCTACATCGGCTTCATCTTCCTCACCGGCATGCTCTCGGACCGGTACGGGCGCAAGAAGGTGCTGATCAGCGCATCGGTTGCCTTCATTGTCCTGACCGTCCCCGCCTTCGCACTGCTCGGCACCGGCAACTTCCTGGTCATCGTCCTGGTCCAGATCCTGCTGGGCGCCATGCTCACCCTCAACGACGGCACACTCCCCAGCTTCCTGGCGGAAATGTTCCCCACCCGGGTGCGCTACAGCGGCTTTGCGGTCAGCTTCAACCTCTCCAACGCCCTGTTCGGCGGCACCGCCCCGTTCATGGCGACACTCCTCATCGCCGCAACCGCAAGCGACCTGGCTCCGGCCTGGTACCTGGTGGCTGCCGCCGTCGTCTCCCTCATTGCCGTGTCGCTCTCCAGGGAAACCTGCAAAGAGCCCCTGCGGCACGAATAGCTTCCCCCCCACACCAAAACCAACTGCACCTCAACAAATGCACGAGAGAAAGGCATCGCCACGATGACCATCACCACCGAAAACGCCACCACTGTCGCCGAACTCGAGCGCACCAAGATCCTCAAGAACGGCGAGAAGGTGAGCCTCACGTTCTCCGACACCGAGTTTGAGCGCCGCCTGGCCGGCCTGCGCCGCATCATGGCCGAGAAGGACCTGGACGCCGTCGTCCTCACCAGCTACCACTCCATCAAGTACTACTCAGACTTCCTCTTCACCACCTTCGGCCGCTCCTACGGCATGGTGGTCACCAAGGATGACACCGTCACCGTCACCGCCAATATCGACGCCGGAATGCCCTGGCGCCGCAGCTACGGCGACAACATCGTCTACACGGACTGGCGCCGCGACAACTACATCTTCGCCATCCAGGAAGTCCTGCGGACCCGCGGCATCAACCCGCGCCGCCTCGGCGTCGAGGACGACTCGCTGCCGCTGGACAACCGGAACAAGATCCAGGCGGCCTTCCCGTCCGCCACCCTGGTGGACGTGGCCCAGGCCGCCATGCGCCAGCGCATGATCAAGTCCGCCGAGGAAATCGAGGTCATCAAGCACGGCGCACGCATCGGCGACCTCGGCGGCGAAGCTATCCGCAACGCCATCACCGCCGGGATCACCGAGTACGAGGTTGCCCTGATCGGCACCGAGGCCATGGTCCATGAAATCGCCAGGACCTTCCCCGACTCCGAAATCCGCGACACCTGGGTGTGGTTCCAGTCCGGCATCAACACCGACGGCGCCCACAACTGGGCCACCACCCGCAAGATCCAGGAACACGACATCCTGTCCCTGAACTGCTTCCCCATGACCTCGGGCTACTACACGGCGCTGGAGCGCACCCTGTTCTACGGTGAACCGGATGCCCGCTCACTGGAGCTGTGGAACATCAACGTGGAAGTCCACAAGCGCGGCCTGGAACTCATCAAGCCCGGCGCCGTCTGCAAGGACATCGCCGCCGAGCTCAACGAGATCTACGTGGGCTACGGGCTCCTGGCCAACCGCACCTTCGGCTACGGCCACTCGTTCGGCGTCCTGAGCCACTACTACGGCCGCGAAGCCGGACTCGAGCTCCGCGAGGACATCGACACGGTGCTGGAACCGGGCATGGTGGTCTCCATGGAACCGATGATCACCGTCCTCGAGGGCCAGCCGGGTGCCGGCGGGTACCGCGAGCACGACATCCTGGTGGTGGGCGAGGACGGCGCGGAGAACATCACCAAGTTCCCGTTCGGACCCGAGTACAACATCATCGGCGCCTAACGTCCCCAACGGGCTCCACCAGGCCCGGCGAACACCCGGAAGCGGCGTCATCCCCATGGCGCCGCTTCCGGCCCTCCCTTAGGGAATGATGGGTAACACCATGAGTGCAACAGAATCCGAGACCACAGGCAACGGCGACAGCAAGGGCGCTTCCGTCATCGTCAACGCGATTGCGGTCCTCCGGACATTCTCGGCGGACGAGCCCCTGCTTGGCGTCACCGAGATCGCCAACCGCGTGGGGCTGCACAAGAGCACGGTCTCTCGGATCCTGGCAACCTTCGAGCAGGAGCACCTGGTGGAGCGGGACGCCGAAACGCGGCGGTTCCGGCTCGGGCTGGGGCTGATTGCCGTGGCCGGGCCGCTCCTCGCCGAGCTTGAGGAGCGCCGCGTTGCCTATCCCGTACTCCGCGAGCTCTCGGAGCAGACCGGCGAAACAAGCGCACTGATGGTGTGGAGCGGCGATGAATCCATCTGCGTGGAGCAGATTGCCAGCCACCACCAGATTAAGCACACCACCCCGCTGGGGGCACGGTACAACGACGCCCTCAGCGCCTCGGTGCAGGTCTTCCTGGCCCAAGAACCTGAACCCCGGGTCCGGTCCCTGCTCAGCAGCGGGGCCATCAGCTACCCGGGCCTGGATGACTCCAGCCTGGACGCCTACCTGGTCCGGCTCAAGGACGACATCCGGCGCGGCTGGGCCGTCAACTACGGCGAAACCTCCATTGATGAGGTGGGACTGGCGGCACCCGTCTTCGACCACCGGGGCGAGGTGGTGGCGGCCGTCCTGATCCCCGCACCCCGGTTCCGGGTGTCCCAAGACAGGCTGCAGGCGTTGGGGGAGGCCTGCGCCGGCGCCGCAGCGAAGGTCACCGCCCGGCTGGGCGGAAGGTCCCGGCGGGTCGGCCCTGAAGCGGCCAAAGACACCAAGTGATCCGGGCCTGGCTGTACCGGTTGGCCAGCGCCTCCGGCGAGCGGGGCTGATCCGTCAGGCACGTTCTACCGGGAGCCACAATTCGCAGCTTGCTGTGCTGAAGTCGGCGCTGCGATCCAGGACTGCCACCATCGAGGGGCCCGGGCGCAGCCGCCACGGGTTCGACGGGAACCAGTCGGTGGCTGTGGATGCCCAGGTGGATTGCAGAACCGCAGGGTACGCCCCTTCGGCGCGGAAGACCGCCCACGTGCCCGCGGGGACCTCGATCGCGTCGAGATCCCCGGGCACCGGCGTCGTTGGGGTTACGGCCACGCCATGGAGGTACGTGAGCTCGCTGCCCTCCGTGTAGTCCGGGTCGACGTCGGCGCTCACCTGGAGCAGGCCCCTGGGGTCGGTGTTGCCCAGTGCTTTGAGCCGGTCGTGCTCTGCTGCCGGCAGTGAGGCGATGTGCGCCTGGATGTGCGGGTTTGGACCGTGGTGGATAAGCGGTACACGGGCCGAATGGCCGATGAGCCGGAATGCCGGCCGGTCTGCGATGCGGGTGTCCATCGGGGTGTTCCCTTCTACGGTCAGGCGGAACCTGAGCTGCGGTTGCGTGCGAAGGGGCCCGCCGTCCCGGCGCACGTCGCCGGGTCCGGCGCCGTGAACTGACCGGAATGCCCGGCTGAAAGCTTCGGTAGAGCCGTAGCCATACCGCACAGCGATTGCCAGCAGCTCGCCGCCGTCGAGGACCTCCGTTGCCGCCACCGTCATGCGGCGCCTTCGGACGTACTCGGAGAGCGGCATGCCGGCCAGTGATGAGAACATGCGGCGGAGGTGGTACTCGGTCATGCCGAGGCTGACCGCCAGGTCATCAACGGCGATCTCCTCGGTGAGGTGACCGTCGATGTAATCGACGAGTTGGTTGAGCGCTGAGATCACGGTTCCCCCTTCACCTACAAGCCTGCGCGCATGTGCCACCCCGCACCCAACTATTGCGGTTCGATTCGATCGCGTTCACCCGGAGCGCAGTAAACCGGTCCCCACGGGTTTTCCGGCCCATACCTCAACGTAGACTGGCAGGATGCGGTTGGTAGCAAGCGATATAGACGGAACGATCCTCGGCCACGATGGCAAAATCAGCGACCGCACCGTCCGGGCCTTCCACGCCTGCCGGGACGCCGGCGTCGAA
This sequence comes from Pseudarthrobacter sp. NCCP-2145, assembly GCF_023708005.1. NCBI lineage: Bacteria > Bacillati > Actinomycetota > Actinomycetes > Micrococcales > Micrococcaceae > Pseudarthrobacter > Pseudarthrobacter sp. NCCP-2145. The sequence goes on from NZ_BRCG01000003.1 coordinate 120,508, forward strand.
CTCGTTTTCGTCACCGGGCGCCCGCCGCGCTGGCTGCACCCCCTGCAGGACCAGCTCGGCCACACCGGCACCGTCATCTGCTCCAACGGCGCCGTCGTCTGGGACCTTGAGGCGGACAAGCTCGTTTCCGCCCGGACGCTGACCCTCGACGCGGTCCTGGAAGTCCGCCGCGTCATCAAACGGCTGCGTCCCGCCGCGCTGTTCGCCGCCGAAACGCTCGGGGGGTTCCACCTCGAACCCGGCTTCATCGAAAACGGCTCCAGTGAGCTGCTCTCCGAATTCACGCCGGCGCCGCTGGCCGAAACGCTGGCAGCGGACGACGCCGTGGTGAAGTTCCTGGCCATCGTCCGCGAAGGCACTGCCGACGACTTCCTCGCCGAGGTGGCCCCCGCCGTCGAACATCTTGCCTCTGCAACGCATTCCTCGCCGGGGGTGTCGATGCTCGAGCTCGCCCTGCCCGGGGTTAACAAGGCCGTCACCCTCGCCGAATACGCCGCCGCCCTGGGCATCGGCGCCGAGGACGTCGTGGCGTTCGGGGACATGCCCAACGACATCGAGATGCTCCGCTGGGCCGGGCACGGTTACGCCATGGCGAGCGGGCACCCGGAGGCGATCCGCGCGGCCGGGCAGCAGGCGCCCCATTTTGACGACGACGGCGTGGCCCAGGTTCTGGAGTCCCGGCTGGCCTCGCTGGGCGTACAGATTTCCTGATTCCGGGCCGGCCGGACTTCCTCCCCGGACCGCCGGACGCAGCGCCGTTTTCACAGCTGGCGCTCACCTCGCGTTCACCTTTGCTCCCTAACGTTGGGGATGGAGGGCCCAACCCCTCCATCCCGGCTCCGGGTAACAGGCTCAAGGGGTAACAATGGCAAGAAAAACGAAGCTTGGAACCGCCGACGCGCTGCCGCGCCAGGCAACGCCCGCACCGCACTGGAAGAAACTCACGACGGGTGACCGCGTCCGCGTGCTCCTCGCCCCGGGATTCGAGGCCGGCGGCCTGGTCGACGCAGTCACTGCCGACCACTCCGCGGTGTGGATCGATTTCGACGGCGGCCGCGGCCGGACGCTGCTGCACTGCAGCGACGGTGTGGACATCGTCCTCCAGGAAGACGCAGCCGCCTACGAGGACTGACGCTGCCTGGCCGGGCAGCCGGCGCTCCTGGAGTACGCTCGCAGTGTGACGCTCCCGTTCTTCGACCATGCCGCCGCGGACGGGTCCCCGATACCCATCGCGATGGCGCATCGCGGCTTTTCCCGGGACGGCCTGGAAAACTCCATGGCCGCGTTCCGCGCCGCCGTCGACCTCGGCTACCGTTACCTTGAGACGGACGTCCACACCACAGCCGACGGCGTGGTGCTCCTCTTCCACGATGAAAACCTGGACCGGGTGACCGACGGCAGCGGCCGGGTGTCCGAGCTCCCCGCCCATGAGGTAGCCAAGGCGCGGATCGGCGGGCGTGAGCCCATCCCGCGGTGGGACGAGCTGCTTGCGGAGTTGCCCGGGGTCCGGCTCAACGTGGACGTCAAGGACTGGAACTCGGTCCGCAGCATCGCAGCCGCAATCGAAGAGCACCAGGTGCACCACAGGGTACTGCTGACCAGCTTCTCGGACCGCCGGCGGCGGGCGGTGCTGAAGCTGCTGAGCCAGCCCGTGGCGGCTTCGGCAGGTGTTGTGTCCGTGGGTTTGTTCACTGTGCTGGGCCGCCTGCTTCCCGGGCCGGTCTTCAGGTGGAGCATGCGCTGGAACCTTCGCGGAGTCCACGCCCTGCAGGTGCCGGTGCGCTATGGCCGGGTGCACGTGGTGACGCCGGGCTTTGTCCGGCGCGCGCACTCCCTGGGCCTCGTGGTGCATGCCTGGACCATCAACGACCCGGACGAGATGCGCCGGCTCCTGGAGCTGGGCGTGGACGGACTGGTCACGGACCGCGCGGACCTGCTCCGGGAAGTGCTGCTTGAACGCGGGGAATGGCCGCACGGCTGACTGCGCCGGCAGCCCTGTCCGGGCAGCATTGCCCAGGACCCCCGCTGGCCTCGGGCCGGCCGCGGCCCGTGCCGCTACCCGCCGGACTGAGCTGCTAGCCGCGGCCAGTGCTGGTGGACGGGTCCTGGTCGCCTTCTGAAGGGTCGGCCCGCAGCTCGTCCGGGTTGGGCTCCGGAAGGCCGCCCGGCCCGGGGACGGCGCGTTGGGACGCAGGCGATCCGCCCGCCGGTGCAGCCGCTTCATCCGCCGGTGCGGACGCACTGCCAGCCGGCCCGCCGTCGTCGTCCGACTCATCCGGCTCCAGGTCCCCGCCAAAGGGGGATTCCGAGGCCGGGGCCGGAGCCGCTCCGGCATTGGGCCCCGGGGCCTTTTGCTTCTCCGCCTCCAGGGCGTTGGAGCCTTCGCTGATGGAGGAGTGGACCTCCACGTCATCGTTCGGGTCCGTGGGCTCGGGAACATGCGCTGTCTCAGTGGGCTTTGATGTCCCTGCCAGATCCTCCATGGCGTTCTCTGCTGCCTTGCCGATGCTGTCGCCGATACCCATGTGACTGCTCCTTCCGACCTTGCGTGCCGGGCACCCCATCGGATGCCCGGAGCATTACCCCTCCAGAATTATCAGCATGCTTACAATTAGTCCAGAGCCGGGGCAAGGAACCGCGGCCCGGCAGGAAGGACGCAAGCACCATGAGCAGCTACCATCCCGAAAACGATCCCGCTAACCCGGACCAGCCGGGCAAGACCCCGCCGGCCGACGCCAGGGAAGGCGCTGGCCAGCCACCTGCCGGCCAGCCGGGCGGCACCGGGCAAGGCGGGAAGGACTCTGCCGGCTCGTCGAATCCTGATCCCGCTGAAGGCAACATCACGGGGCTGGAACCGGGCGGGGGAGTGCCTCCGGGCGAGACTCCGCCTGCGGAAGACCAGATGAGCGGCGACCAGGGCCACAGCGAATAGCACCGGCGGAGCAGGGGCCCTCAGGACCCCGTCCCGAGGGCCCCTGCGCCGCCGCCGGCCTGCTCGCGTCCGGCAAAGTGGCGGTTGAGCCCGTCCAGGTCCAGGCGGCCGTTCCAGCTGGCCCAGTCCTTGGGCCGGACAGAGGGCCGGCCCAGCAGGTAGCCCTGCCCGGCGCTGATTCCGAGTTCGGTGAGGACCTTGAGTTCCCCTACGGTCTCCACCCCCTCAGCCACAAGCGTGGTGCCGATCTGTTCCGCGAAATCCACCAGGCAGGCGGCCAGGGCACGCTGGATGCCGTCCTTGTCCACATCGCCAATGACATTCCGGCCCAGCTTCAGGAAGTCCGGCCGCAGGTGCACCATCCGGCTCAGCGCCCCCGCCCCTGAATGGGTGTCGTCCACGGCGATCCTCAGTCCCCTGTCACGCAGCGGATTGATGGCGGAAATGAACTGCGGGTATTCCTCGTCCTTGACGGTCTCCGTCATTTCGAGCACCACACGGTTGATGGGGAGATCGATGTGGTCAAACAATTCAGGCAGCCGGGGATCCAGGCAGGAAGCGGGCGAAATGTTAAGGGATACGAACAGATTCCCGGGAAGCGACTTCGCCGCAGCGGCGGCGGATCCCAGCGCGGCGAATTCCAGGTTGGCGCCGAGGCCGACGGCGGCGGCCTCGGCAAACCACAGTTCCGCGGCGGCACCGTCATCGCTGACGAACCGGGACAATGCCTCGACTCCCACCACGCTCTTTTCCTCCAGCCCGTAGATGGGCTGGAAGGCGGTCATCAGCATCTGGCTTTCGAGCAGCGCGCTGATGCGTGACATGCTGCGGATCGCGTCGATTTGCTCCGCCACTTTCGGCGGGACCTCGGGGGTAAGCCGCATTTCCCGGGCGCTCTCCAGCGTTTCCGCGGTGTTGGCATCGCTGCGCCGTGTATCGAGGAGATATTCGAGCAGCGCCCGTTCGGGCACTCCCGGATTCTCATCCAGGCTGTTGCTCAGCCGCTGCCGGACAGCCGCTCCGGACGGATCAGTATCCGCCAGCACAGCAGCAATAATTCCCCATGCCTGTATTCGAACCGACATTAGCTACGCCCCCAGTTGACGAAGTAATGACCCATTGGCCCCGATGTTGTTCAATTTCCAAACGCCTTTAAAATTCGGTGTCCATGCTGAAACCTGATTTTCGCGGCGACGAAAACCCAGACACCGCACGATGATCGTATATCGCGGGAAACAAAAGCGCAGTACTTTACCCTTGCCGGGCTGCGCTTTCCGCCTGGCCCGCCAATAATGCCGGAATTTGTTCAGGCGGGACCGGCCTGCTGAAGAAATAGCCCTGGGCGCTGAGGCAGCCCAGGCCGCGCAGCAACTCGGCCTGCTCTGCCGTTTCCACACCTTCCCACACGGCTTCCAGCCCACAGGCCCTGATGAGCTGCAGGACCGCTGACACCAGTGCCGGCTGGGTGGGGTCGCTTCCCAGGCCGGTGATGAGGGACCGGTCTACTTTGACCCGGTCCACCGGCAGCCGGCGCAAATAACTGATGGACGAGTACCCGGTGCCGAAATCGTCGATCTCGATGCCGACGCCCAGGCCCCGCAGCCCGCCCAGCGAGTAGCGGTCCAGCTCGTTCCCTTTGACGATTGCCACTTCCGTCAGCTCCAGGACCACCTGTTCGGGCCTGACGCCGGTTTCCTTCAGGACGTTCCTGACGTCCTCGATGAACTGCAGGCTCTGCAGGTCTGTGGCCGAGATATTGATCCGGACGGAGAACCGGCTGTCCACCAAAGACGCGTTGATCCATTCGCGGAGCTGGTGCACCGCGGCCCGGAGCACCCACAGTCCCAGCTCGGAGATCAGCCCGGCCTCTTCGGCGAGGGGAATGAACTCGTCGGGCATGATGAAGCCGCGTGTCGGGTGGTTCCAGCGGACCAGGGCCTCCACGCCTTCGATCCGCCCGGTGGCCAGCTCCACCACGGGCTGGTAGTAGAGCGTGAGGCCGCCGTCCTTGAGGGTGGCACGCAGGTCCTCCACCAGCTGGCTGCGGAGCCTGCGGACCAGCAGGAGCCCGGGTTCAAAGCGGTGCAGCCGGTTCTGGCCTTCAGCCTTGGAGGCGTACATGGCGACGTCGGCCTCCATCAGCATGTCCTCCGGGGTCTTGCCGGCGCCGCCGGCGCTGAGTCCGATGCTCGCACCGCAGCGCACGCTGCGGCCGGGCAGCTCCACCGGCTGGCCCAGGGCCGCCAGGATGCGGTGCCCCACGATGCCTGCCTGGTCCGGGGACGCCGCGGGCAGGACGATGGCGAACTCGTCACCGCCCAGGCGGGCAACGACGTCGGACTCACGGACCGCGCTGCGGATCCTTTCGCCCACGGTCACCAGGACGTGGTCGCCGGCGGTGTGGCCCAGGCTGTCGTTGATGGACTTGAAGGCGTCCAGGTCCATCAGCAGGAGGGCCGGGCCCTCCCCGGAAGGGGACGCGGCGTCCGCCTCCAGCGCATCCTTTAGTGCGTCGATCAGGGCGGAACGGTTTGCCAGGCCCGTGAGCGGGTCCTGCATGGCCATCTTCTGCATTTCCAGGTGGGCCTCGTGGAGGAGCTGGGTGCGCACCTGCACGCGCTGCTCGAGCTCCTCATAGATGATCTGCAGGTCCTCGGCCAGCAGGTTGGTGCCCATGATGATCGCGTCGAGCTCGTCGCGCGCAGGGGACACCTCGATCCGGGAGGTGAGGTCGCCGGACGCCAGCCGCACAATGCCTTCCAGCAGCTGGGAGAGCCGCGGGTCGTTATCCGCAAACATCGTGTTCCTGCATTGTGCTCAGTTTTCCTGGCTGCGGGTATCAAGGGGCAGGCTGACGGTGACGGTGGTGCCGCTGCCCAGGGTGGACGACACGTCGATCCGGCCGCCGTGGCGGGACACGATGTCCTTGGTGATCGCCAGCCCCAGGCCGGTCCCGGGAATGGCTCCGGTCATGGCGTTGGAGGCCCGGTAGAACCGCGTGAAGACGTGGTCGATCTCGTCGCTCGAAATGCCGATGCCGGTGTCCGCGACGCTGACGGTGGCCCAGCGGGAGCCGTCCGAGGCCGCGTGCGACTCGCTGCCCACCTCGATCCGCCCACCGCTCGGGGTGAACTTGATGGCGTTGGAAACCAGGTTGGTGAAGACCTGCTGCAGCTGCACCTCATCGGCGAGGATCTCCGGATCCTCCGGGACCGGGTCCACGGCGATGGTGACGTTTTGCTGCGTGGCCAGGGGCCGAAGTGCCGCCGCGACCAGGTCCAGGGTGTGTCCCAGCCGTACGGGAGTGAGGTGCATCAGGCTGTCGTCAAGGCCATTGCGGGAGACGCTCAGCATGTCCTCGATCAGGATCCGGAGCCGCTCCGTGTTCCGGACCACGATGTCCAGCATCTGGTGGACCTCGGGGGAGACAGGCTGTTCGGTGCTCTCCTGGATCATGTCCAGGTACGCCATGATGGACGTCAGCGGCGTCCGCAGCTCATGGTTCACCGTGGCCAGGAAGTCGGTTTTGGCCTTATCGAGCTGCTGCAGCTGCTTCACCACCTGCTGCTGGCTGCTGATCAGGTGGCTCTGGATGAGTCCGTGCGCCGCATTGCCGGCCACGTGCTGCAAGAGCCCGAGCTCGGTGCCGGACCATGTCCGCGGCCCGTCAAGCATCGCGATCCAGATGATGCCCAGCGATGAGCTTCCCTCGCCCATGGGCACCGCCAGCGAGGAGACCGCGTTGGCGATCCCCGGTGCAGGGGCGTCTCCCGCCGCATGCTCCTCCGTCCCGGCGGTGGACATTGTCTCGGCGCCGGCCCACAGCCGGTCCGCCGTCTGCCGCGAGTACTGTTCATCCGGAAGCGCCTGTTCCGGGAGGGGTTCCAGCCCCAGCCTGTTCCATGCGGCCTGGATGCGGGGAACCCGGCTGTCCTCGAAGGTGGCCAGCCAGACGTGGTCGGCCTTGAACGTCCGGCCGAAGCCGGCCACCACGAGTCGGGCTATTTCCTCCGGATCGTTTGTTGCCCGGACAGCGGCGGATACTTCCCGGAGCTGTTCGCGGAGGGCTTCGGTTTCCTGCCGTGCGGCCTTGCGGCGTGCCACCTGGTCGATCAGTGCGGTGGCTCGGTGGACCAGTTCCCGGGGCGGCGGCGGCTTGGCGATGCAGTCGTGGATGCCGGCGGGACTCATGGCTGCGAGCTCAGCCGGATTGTCCAGGTCCACCACCACCAGGACCGGCGCGGCCGTTTCCACGGCGCAGAGTGAGGCGTCGACAACCACCACGGAGGGCTGGCCTGAATCCACTGCAGCGGTGAGTTCGTCAGCGTTCCCCGCGCACAGGACGCTGTAGCCGGCGTCCCGCAACGTCCGGGCGTAAAATTCCAGCCGCCCGCCGTCGGGATCTGCCACGACGGCGGTGCGCGGCGCACGCAGGTCACTCGGCGATTCAGCCGCCACAGTGCCCCCTTCCCTCCCAGTTGAGTACATTGTATGGCGACGCCGGACGGGCGGCTCGGTGAAAGCCGCACGTTAAGTGGGAGGTGGGCTTTCCCCGGCCCCGCGCGGGCGGGTAAGTGCCGGAATTGCGGACATGCGGCCTGCAACATTCCGGCAGGTCGCGTCCGGGAGTGGCGGGGCACCTATATTTGTTCCGTGTCCTCCCCAGCGAAGTCCCCAGCCGCAAAGTCTGTGCGTTCCGTCCTGCAGAAGTACCTGATGCTCCCCAAGCTCATCAGGCTGTCCCGCTCTGCCCCCAAGGACCGGCCGGTGGCGTGGGACACGTACTGGGCGGGCATCCGGGGGAAGGGTGCCGGCAGCGAAATTCTCTGGGACCCGGGTACGGACAACGAATTCCTTGGTTACAGGGACGTCCTGCTCCGATACCTGGACCGGGAACTTCCCGTCATTGACGTGGGCTGCGGGCATGGCCGTTTCACCAGGGCGCTGGCGGGCGTTTTTACCGAGGCCGTGGGCGTGGACGTGTCCGGGCACGCCGTAGCCCATGCCGACGCGGAGACCCAGGCCGGCAGGGGTGCAGCCAAGGTCCGTTACCAGGCCCTGGACATGACCGGGACCGGAGCGGCGCGGGCACTCAGCGTCCAAGGCGACGCGAACGTCTTCATCAGGGGCGTCCTTCACGTCCTGGATGCAGCGGACCAGGCGGCAATGGTGGACAACCTGCGGCTCCTGGCCGGACGCCGCGGCACGGTGTTCCTGGCGGAGACCAATTTCCAAGGCAACCCGGTGCAGTATGTTTCCCACCTCGGCGCCACAACCCGCAGCATCCCTGCCCCGCTGGAACGGGCCATCCGCGGGTTGCCCATGCCCGGCCGCTTCGGCCCGGACGAGCGCTCGCGGGCCTTTCCGCCGGAGGCCTGGGAACTCCTGGCCGACGGTGAGGTGGCCATCGAAACGAACCCAACGACCGGGGTGGACGGGCAAAGCCGGGTTCCGGGCTATTTCGCTGTGCTGCGCCCGCGGGGTTAGGCAGGGGTTCACGCCCCGGGGGCTGTCGGGTTCCTGTTGGTGATCCCCACAGTTGTTCCACAAGAGAGATCCAAAGCCCTTGACACGAGGGAGGATCCGGAGGCTACATGGTAAGTAGTCTTACTAGTTAGAGCTTCCGGGGGAAAGGCTGGCTACCGTGGAACAGGGCAAGGGCAAGGGCAAGAGGATCAGCGACCCTGCATCAGGCTGGCATGGCGAGGGCCTGGGTGCCGGCCCCCGCGACGGCAGGGCCCGCAGCGGTCCGCTCTTCCGCCCGAAAAACGCCGGCCGCGACCACGCCTAAGCCACCCCGCCCGCCGAGCGCTGCCCGGCACCGGCTTCCAGGCCGGCGCCGCTTCGCCAACGTCGGCCCCAGAACCTACAGGAACCACGATGCGCAAACTCATTCCCTCCGGCGGCCTTCGGGGGATGCTGCTGCCGCCGACCTACGGCCAGCACGTCACCCACCGCACGGAGTTCACCATCCTTTCGGTCGAAATCTGGGCCACCGGGCTGGTGGTCAACATCCAGTTGGCCTCCGCCGACGGCCCCGAGCCGCGCCTTATCCTGCAGGACCACTTCGGCACCGAGTATTCCTTCCGGGACTCGGCCACGCTGGAGTCCCGGAACCTGCAGGCCTTCACCCCTTCGGTGCCCCCGGGCACCAGGAGCCTGACCATCCGGTCGGCCGATGATCCGGAAGGCCGCCCGGTGGTGACGTTCGCAGTCCCGCTGATGGCCGTGCCGGAAGAGCCGGAAGCTCCGCGGAACGGCGAGTACCCGCCGTCGCCGGAGCTCCGCCGCCCGGCCTGAGCCGCTGGAGCCATCTCCCGCTGAGGCTTCGTCCACCGAATGCCCCACCACCCGAATGCTCCACGCGTTGGATGCATGACCGACTGAAAGGCTGCCGCCATGCATGACACCGCAGGATTCACTCCACGTACCGCCATTGTGACCGGATCGGACTCCGGCATAGGCAAGGCTGCCGCCGTCGCCCTGGCCCGGGCAGGAATGGACGTGGGCGTCACCTGGCACTCGGACAAGGCCGGGGCCGAAGGTGCCGCGGAAGAGATCCGCGGCCTGGGCCGCAAGGCCGTGGTGCGGCAGCTTGATACCACTGACCTCCATGCCGCCGCGGCCGTCGTCGACGAGCTGGCGGAGGGGCTGGGCGGAGTGGACGTTTTCGTCAACAATGCCGGAACCGGCGACGGGACCAAGTTCCTGGACCTCGATGTCGACACCTGGATGCGCACCCTGGACACCAACCTCAACGGCGCGTTTGTGTGCCTCCAGGCCGCTGCCCGCCGGATGGTAAAGGCGGGCCGGGGCGGGCGCCTCATTGCCGTCACCAGCGTCCATGAATTCCAGCCGAGGGTAGGGGCCGCCGCCTATGACGCGTCCAAGCACGGCCTCGGCGGACTCATGAAGACCCTGGCGCTTGAGCTTGCCGAGCACGGCATTACTGCCAACAGTGTGGCGCCGGGGGAGATCGCCACACCTATGACCGGACAGGAAAATGAGGACCCCGCCACCAAGGACCGGCCGGGTGTCCCGCTGGGCAGGCCCGGTGACGCGCGGGAAGTTGCCGCCGTTATTGCCTTCCTGGCCTCGCCTGCTTCCAGCTACGTGAACGGCGCCTCCTGGGCGGTGGATGGCGGGATGCTGCAGATGGGGCCGCAGGCCGGATCCCACATCACCAGCCAGGAGTGGCGCGAAGGGTAGGCCGTACGGCTGCGGTGTGGTGGGCGTGCTGTCCGGATGACGGATTCGGCAAGCGCTTTCCCGGCGACTGCTGGCATGATGGAGCGCATGCGCATTCTTATTGCTCCGGACAAGTTCAAGGGTTCCCTGACGGCGGCTGAAGCCGCTGCAGCCATCGCGGAAGGCGCGCTGCGCGTGTACCCGGAGGCCGTTGCCACCCAGTTCCCCATTGCCGACGGCGGCGAGGGAACACTGGAGGCGGCAGTGGCCGCCGGCTTCGAGGAGCGGCTCAACGCCGTGGTCGGTCCCATCCTGGCCCCCCTCGGAGCCGCGTGGGCCATCAACAAGGCCGACGACGGCAAGGTCACCGCTGTCATCGAAACGGCCCAGGCCTCCGGCCTTGCGGAGATGGAGCCCACCCCGGCCAACGCGCTCCGGGCCCACAGCTACGGCTGCGGACAGCTCATTGCGGCTGCCTTGGACGCCGGAGCCACGGAGATCGTGCTTGGCCTGGGCGGATCGGCCATGACGGACGGCGGCAGTGGCGCCCTCCGCGCCCTGGGTCTCAAGCCGCTCGACTCCGCCGGGAACGTGGTGCCCCTGGGTGGCGGGTCACTTGCCGATGTCGCGGCACTGGACACCAGCGGGCTGGATCCCCGGCTTGCCGCCACCACCTTCAGGATCGCCGTGGACGTCAGGAATCCGCTCTATGGAACGTCCGGCGCCGCGCACGTCTTCTCGCCGCAAAAGGGCGCGGACGCCGACACCGTGGAACTGCTCGACGCCGGCCTCCGCAACTGGGCGTCCATCCTCCGTGAGGCCACCGGCCGGGACGTGAACGTCCCAGGCGCCGGCGCCGCCGGCGGCTTCCCGGCGTCGTTCCTTGCCTTCACCGGTGCCACGCTGGAAGGCGGCTTCGCGCTGGTGGCGGGACTCACCGGCCTGGCCGGGCAACTGGGTGACGCGGACCTGGTGATCACCGGGGAAGGCTCCATGGACTCGCAGTCCCTGACCGGAAAAGCGCCCATCGCGCTCGCGGACGCGGCACGGGAGCGCGGGATTCCCGTCATCGTCGTGGCCGGCCGCATCCTGGTGACGCCCGAGGAGCTTGCTGAACACGGGGTGGTGGCTGCCGCGCAGCTGCTGGACGTGGCTCCCAGCCCCCAGGACGCCGTCGCCCATGCCGCCAAGTACCTGGCGTGGGCAACAAGCCAGGTCCTCGAGGGCGCTTAGCAGCGCGGCGGAAACCTGGGCGGGTCAGCGGGGCGCTCCCGCCAATGACCCGCGGCGCGACAGTGACCCTGGAACATCGGTTCAGGTGCCGGTGTCGTGATGGGGTTCCGCAACGGGCTTGGATTCCGGCGACCCCTTCTCGCGAAGGTAAACGGACGCCCCCACGAGGACGGCGACGGCCAGGAATTCGCTTTGCCAGTTCTGGAAGGACTCGAACCAGAACCGGCTGGTGCCCATGTACTGGAGGGCGGTGACAGAGGGCTGCCCGTGGCTTTGCTGTTCCTCGTTGTACGCCTGCGCGCCGCCCAGCGCATGCGCGGCGAACGATCCCAGGAAGAGGGCAAACAGGAGTATCGACAGCGAATGCTCATACACCTTCAGCACGGCGCCGCCCCGCTTCACGGGCCACGGGGTGGCCTTGCTGATGGCGGCCTGGCGGGAATCCTCATCCTGGGGCGCGGCTGTGCCGACCGGCTTGGATTCGGAGGAGCCCTTCTGGAACAGGAACACCGTCAGGACCACGTACATGGCCATCTGCAGGAACTCGCTCTCCCAGTTTTCAAAGGTGGCTTCAACGAATTCCCCGGTGGCCATAAACTGCAGGACTGACACGGCGGAGCCCCCGTGCGCCTGTTGTTCCTCGCTGTAGTTGGCTGCCCCCGTCAGGATCATCCCGGCCAGGAAAGCCAGGAACAGCCCGGCATTGACCAGGAGCAGCCCGTGCTCCTTGATCCACCTGGCCATGGCTATTCCCCGTTCGGGTGGGGCGATCCCTGCCCCGCGGCGGCGCGCCTGTTCAGGTGTACGGGGACGTAGACCAGCAGGACCACCATCACCGCCATCAGCGCTCCGCCGGCTGTGAGGCCGGCCGTACGTCCGGCGGTCACGTCGAAAACCAGCGCAGCGGTACCCGCACTCAACAGCGCGATTCCCGCAAGGGTGATTTTTGCGATGGTGTCCCCGCTGGCTACCAGGGTTTCCTTGAGCCGCTTCCGGAAGAGCCTCCGGTGCACGCTGACCGGAAGGAGGATGAGCGCGGTGGTGAGCGCAGCAATCACCACGTTGGTGAGGTAGAGGCCAACCTGGAAATCGTCAAGTATTTCAAAGCGCTCCTGGAAGGGGAGCGTGAGCAGGAATCCGGCCAGGATCTGGACGCCCATCTGCAGCACCCGCATCTCCTGCAGCAGTTCGGCCCAGTTGCGGTCCAGCTGCTCCTCACGGGTTTCGTTCCTGCCCGTCCTGCCCGTGTAATCCTCCACCTCGGACATTGCCTCTCCTTCCTCCGCCTGCCCGCTCCCTTTCTGCTCTTCCCGTGCCCGGAAACACGGCAGGCGTTGCACCGCGACCTACATTTGATAAGTTTACTGATTATTCGCTCCGATCGGTGGACTTTGTTCCTCCGGCCGGGATAGCTTCGAAGAGCAGGTGCACGGCGGAGCTCTTCGAAAACCGACACAGTGAGCAGGCGGACTATGAGCGACACAGACAAGCAGAAGGACCAGCCAAAGGATCCCCGGGGCGGCTACCACTCCGGACCGTTCCCGGAGCAGGAGCAGAAGCAGCCCGGGCTCACGGCGCCGATGGACCCGAAGCCTGACCACGGGGAACTGAGCTACGAGGGGCACGGCAAACTCCAGGGCAAGGCCGCCCTCATCACGGGCGGTGATTCCGGAATCGGCAAGGCCGCCGCGATCGCCTTCGCGCGTGAGGGCGCCGACGTAGCCATCTCCTACCTTCCGGAAGAGGAAGAGGACGCGCAGGACACCGCGGACTGGATCCGCAAGGCCGGCCAGCGGGTCCTGCTGTTTGCGGGAGACGGCCGGGAAGAGGATTTCAGCACCCGCATCGCTGAGGAAACCGCGTCCGGATTCGGCCGGCTGGACGTGGTGGTCCTGAACGCCGCGTACCAAAAGAACCGCGAAAGCCTGGAGTCGCTGCCCACCGAGGAATTCGACCGGGTCTTCAAGACCAACCTCTACTCCCTGCTGTGGACGGCGCGGGCCGCGGTACCCCATTTGAAGCCGGGCGCGTCCATCATCACCACGGCATCGATCCAGGCTTTCAACCCGTCCCCGGCGCTGATCGACTACGCCATGACCAAGGCCGCACAGGTAGCGTTCACCAAGGCGCTGGCACAGGAACTCGGGCCCAAGGGCATCAGGGTCAACGCCGTAGCCCCCGGGCCCATCTGGACCCCGCTGATCCCGGCAACGGAATGGCCGGACAAACTCCCCACGTTCGGCCAGGACACGCCACTGGAACGGGCCGGCCAGCCGGCCGAGCTCGCGGCCGCCTATGTGCTGCTGGCCTCCGAGGACGGCTCCTACATTTCCGGGGCAGTGCTGCCGGTAACCGGCGGCAAGGGCCTCTAACGCTGTATCCACGCCAGCAGGACAGCTTCATCCGAACCGACAACAGGAGGAAATCATGACGCAGGAAAACCAGCATGCCCAGCCCGAATCGGACCCGGGCGGCTACGGCACTCCCACCGCCGAGCAGGAGATGGGCGGATCCCAGGCGCCAGTGAACGGTTCCGGCGCGGGCGGCGCCGACACCAACGAGCCGCAGTCCGATCCGGAGGCGGATCCCGTGCCCCGCGACGTTGATCTTCCCTCCAGCGCCGCCGAGATTGATGAGTCCAACGACGACTCTCAGGGCTCGGCCCCGGTCTCGTCCGAGTCCGGCCAGGAAGCCGCCGGCCTTCCGGACGGCAGCGGCAACGACCTGCCCGAGGAGAAATCACCGAACGACGACGGCGGCGAGAGCTTCGACGCCGGGTAACGGGACGGCTGCCGCTCCCTGGGAGCGGTAACCGCCGTCCCTGAAGGCCTCCGCGGCGTGGTTCCCTGCGAACCACGCCGCGGAGGCCTTTTTCATGTCGGGGGGCGCCTGCGATGCCGTGTGTCCACGGTGTGAACCCCTCAGGCCGGAACGCACTGCCCCTCCCTTGAAACGCGCTGGAGACGTATTCTTAGAAAGAGGTTTTGCAGTAGGCCGGAGCGCTTCAACCAAGGCGTAAATCATGGCGGCTGAACCCGCAGCGCAGCTCGGCTGGGGACCCCTTCCAGTACCCCCGGAACAGGTGTTCGACAGCAAGGACGTCGAAACGTACCTCTGGGAAGTCACCCGTGACTTCATGGCGGACATCAGGGGCGAGCAGCGCGGCATCAGCTGGGCGGCCACGCTCTTCCGCCTGGGACAGGCACACACCGTCGCCGCCAGCACCGAGAGAGCACTCGAAGCAAACCAGGAACAGTGCTCCTTCGCTGACGGACCGGCCCTCGAAGCCCTCCGTACCGGCGAATTCGTGCTGCTGTCCGACGTCAGCCGGGACCGGCGCTGGCCCGGGTACGCCAGCGCGGCCGCCGGCCATGGGGTCCAGTCGCTCCTGTCCATGCCGATCGCCTCCGAAGGCGCGACGAGCGCCGCCATCAACCTCTACGCCGCCGTCCCGCACGCCTTCAGCAGCGACGACCTACTCCGAAGCCGCAGCTACGCGCACCATGTGGCCCGGGCCCTGCGTGTTGTGGTGCGCACGGCCGAACGCGCCGAGGCCAAAGCGGGCATCGCCGTCGTGCAAAGCTCCCTTGTCCTGGTGGACCTGGCGGTGCGCAGCCTCATGGACGAGTACGGCCTCAGCCGCGAGGGGGCACTGCGGTTCCTGCAGACACAGGCGGTGCACCACGAACTCGACCTGCGCGATGCCGCGCTGAACGTTGTTGCGCCTGGTCCCGGGAGGGAGAACCCCATGCCCGGGGAGCCCGGCAGGGAGCCCTCCGGGCTCAGGCAAGGAACGCCCGACGGCGTCGCGGACTTCCGCCTGCTGCCCCCAGCCGAGCTGGAGCAGGAGGAACAGCCCCGCCGGCGGAGGGCCGGGCGGGGCAAGGACGCATCCCGCACCGCGGAAGGGAGGACGGCATGACAACGCCGAAGCAGGAGCAGTCGCCCGGCCGGCCGGTTGGCCTGGATATGGCAAGCCCGGCGGAACAGGCTCCTGGACCAGGGCATCACCCGTGGCACCGCTATGTGGCACTCGGCGACTCCTTCACGGAGGGGGTGGGGGATCCCGAGCCCAAGAACCAGGGCGGGCTGCGGGGCTGGGCTGACAGGGTGGCCGAGGAACTCAGCGCGGGACAGCCGGATTTCGCCTATGCCAACCTCGCGATCCGGGGCCTGCGGCTGCAGCAGATCCTGGATCAGCAGGTGGGGCCGGCGCTCGCCGCACAGCCTGACCTGGTGACGCTCTCCGCCGGCGGCAACGACATTGTGTTCCGCCGCAGCGATCCGGACAAGCTGGCCGAGAAGATCGACGCCGGGGTAGAGCAGCTCACCCGTTCCGGGGCCACTGTGGTCCTCTTCGCCGGTCCCGACTGGGGCGCCACACCGGTCTTCGGCCAGATACGCGGCAAAGTGGCCATCCTCAACGAAAACCTGCACGTGGTGGCCGCCCGGCATAACGCTGTGATGGTTGACCTGTGGTGCCTGCGTGACCTCACCAGGCCCGGCATGTGGGACCCTGACCGCCTGCACTTCTCCCCGCTGGGCCACCACACCATAGCCTTGGGAGTGCTGCAGGCGCTGGCCGTTCCCCACAGCCTTGAACCCTTGCAGCCCAAGGCGCTCCCGCCCCGCAACTGGAAGGAAGCCCGGGCCAAGGACATCGCCTGGGCCCGCGAATACCTCGTACCCTGGGCAATCCGCCAGGTCAGGCACCCCGCGGAGGCCCCGCTGGTTCCCAAACGTCCCCGTCCCGGGCCCGTCTTCGGGCATGGGCATCTGCAGGCAGTCCATCCTCCGGGACTGCCTGCCGAGCCCTTGTCCCTGAAGGAGGCCTAGCTAGCGCTTTTTTGGGGCGCGCCGGGCGGCAGCGTTCCCCGCTGCCTTGGCCTGGGGAGGAAGCCCCGCCGGCTCGGTTTCGGGCTCGGCTGCCGTGCCCCGGGCCTTCGCGATGGCCTTCATGCCGTGGTAGATCACCAGGGCCGCTGCTGATCCCAGTGCGATGCCGGTGAACTTCAGGTCACCGATGGTCCAGGTGTAGTCCGCGATGCCGATGATGAGTGCCACGGCGGCGGTGGTCAGGTTCACCGGGTTCGAGAAGTTCACCCTGTTCTGCACCCAGATCTTCACGCCGAGGATACCGATCATGCCGTACAGCATGGTGGCCGCGCCGCCCAGCACACCGGGCGGGACGGTGGCGATGAGTTCGCCGAACTTGGGGGAAAAGCTCAGGACGATGGCGAAGACGCCTGCCACCCAGTAGGCCGCCGTCGAGTAAACCTTGGTGGCGGCCATGACGCCGATGTTTTCTGCGTACGTGGTGGTGCCGGAGCCGCCGCCGAAGCCGGCCAACACCGTGGCGGCGCCGTCAGCCATCAGCGCCCGGCCGGACACGCCGTCGAGGTTCTGGCCGGTCATGGCGGCTACGGACTTGACGTGGCCGATGTTCTCCGCAACCAGGACCAGCACCACGGGCACGAACAGGCCCAGGACACCCACATGGAACTCGGGAGTCTGGAACTGTGGCAGGCCCACCCAGGCCGCAGCCTCCATCTTGTCGTAGCTCACTTCGCCGCGCAGCATCGCCACAAGGTAGCCCACCACCACGCCCACCAGGATGCTGAGGCGGCCCAGGATCCCCCGGAACAGCACGCTGACCAGGATGATGGTGGCCAGGGTGACCACGGCGGTGACGGGGGCGGCGTCGAAATTCTGCTTGGCCGCCGGTGCGAGGTTGAGCCCGATCAGCGCCACGATGGCACCGGTGACGATGGGCGGCATCAGCCGGTTGATCCAGCCCGCGCCGAACTTCTGGACGATGGCGCCCACCAGGGCCAGGGCCGCGCCGGCCAGGACCACGCCGCCCAGGGCGCCCGGCACGCCGAACTGCTGCTGGGACGCCATGATGGGTGCGATGAACGCGAAGCTCGAGCCGAGGTAACTGGGAACCCGGCCTTTGGTGATCACCAGGAAGAGCAGCGTCCCGATGCCGGAGAAGAACAAAGTGGTGGCAGGGGGCATGCCGGTGATGATGGGCACCAGGAACGTGGCGCCGAACATGGCCACCACGTGCTGCATGCCCACGCCGATGGTCAGCGGCCAGGCCAGGCGCTCATCGGGGGCCACCACGTGCCCTGGCTTGATGGACTTGCCTGTGCCGTGCAGCTTCCATTTGATTCCGAGCATGCTCATGGGCGGAGGCCTTTCGGGGGCTTTCGGGGGATGCCGCGGAGGGCGGAGATTAACTGGGACAAGGATACCGCCCGCGCCCTGCCCACGGACCGTTGTGTCCGATGTCACGGGCCGTCACGGGAAGAGGACACCGCTGGTTGAAGTTGCAACCATGGAAAGCAACGACGCCGGCCCCGACGCAAACGGGGAGGCACAGCGAAAGGTACGCCAATGACCATTGCCCATGAAGAAGCGGTTATCGATCCGGCCGCCGTCGACGCTATTTTCGCGCAGGCCCGCACCGCCAACTCGTTCACCGGAGAGGTGACCGACGAGCAGGCGCAGGCCATCTACGAGCTCACCAAGTTCGGCCCCACCGCTTTCAACTCCCAGCCGCTGCGCGTCACCTATGTCCGCTCGGACGAAGCCCGCGCCAAGCTTGTTGACGCCCTCATGCCAGGCAACCGCGCCAAGACCGCCTCCGCCCCGCTGGTGGCCATCCTCAGCTATGACACCAACTGGGCGGGCCAGTGGGACACCTTCCTCCCCGGCTACAACGCCCCCAAGGCCATGTACGACGCCAACCCGGAACTCGCCGCCGCCACGGGCAACAACAACGCGCACCTGCAGGCCGGCTACTTCATCCTGGCCGTACGCTCCCTCGGGTTCTCCGCGGGCCCCATGACCGGAGCCGACTTCGGTGCCATCGATGAGGCGTTCTTCCCTGCGGGCGGCCAGAAGAGCTTCCTGGTGGTCAACATCGGCCAGCCCGCCGCAGATGCGTGGGGCGAAGCCAAACCCAAGTTCTCCTACGAGGACGTCGTCCGCACCGTCTAACCCCCAACCCCCGGGACGCTCTCTCACTTAATGCAGCTTTTTGGCCATCGCTCTCTCATGCGTGAGAGAGCGATGGCGGTTAATGGGCATTAAGTGAGAGAGCGTTGGGCCGCGGGGGAGTGGCACACTGGGCGGATGCGGAACTTCGTCCTCGTCGCGTTTGTGGAGCCGGTGACTGAAGGCCAGGTCTTTCCGCGGACGCAGTGGCCCCTGCACATCACACTGCTGCGGTTCGACGTCGACAACGCCGTCGCCGAACAGCTTGCGGCGCTCGCCGGGCCACCTGCGGAGACGGCACTGGGCGCCGCACTGACAGTGGGGGAGGACGCGGGGTTCGGCCGGAACGGCTCCGTGCCCGTCAGCCTTGTCCGGCCGCAGCCGGACCTGCAGGCACTGCACGGGCAGTTGGCCACGGCAGTCGAAAGCGCCGGCGGCAGGATCCTCACTCCGGCCCACACCAGGTCCGGCTACCGGCCGCACATCTCCCACCTGCACGGCCGCCGCCTGCGCCCGGGCGACACCCTGGTGCTTGACCGGGTGGCGCTGGTGGACATGGCGCCGGACGGTAACCGCACCGTCCGGCGCATCCTGCAGCTCTGGAGCCTGCCGGAAACCGGGGCAGCTAGGCGATAACGCTGTCCACGAGGGCCTTGGCTTCCGCCTGGACCTGCTTAAGGTGCTCCTCGCCCTTGAACGACTCGGCGTAGATCTTGTAGACGTCCTCGGTGCCGGACGGGCGGGCGGCGAACCAGGCGTTCTCCGTAACCACCTTCAGCCCGCCGATGGACGCGCCGTTGCCGGGCGCCTCGGTCAGCTTGGCCAGGATGGGTTCCCCGGCCAGGCTGGTGGCGGTGACGTCCGACGGCGACAGCTTGCCGAGTGCCGACTTCTGCTCCCGCGTGGCTGCTGCGTCAATGCGCGCGTAGACGGGGGCGCCGAACTGGTCCGTCAGGCCCTTGTAGAGCTGGGACGGGGACTTGCCGGTGACCGCCGTGATTTCCGAGGCGAGCAGGGCCAGCAGGATGCCGTCCTTGTCCGTGGTCCAGACGCTGCCGTCCAGCTTGTTGAAGGAAGCGCCGGCCGATTCCTCGCCGCCGAAGGCGCCCTCCCCGGAGAGCAGGCCGGGCACGAACCACTTGAAGCCGACCGGGACCTCCACGAGCTTGCGGCCCAGGCTCTGGGCCACCCGGTCGATGATGGAGGACGACACCAGGGTCTTTCCCACCACGGAGGCCGGGTTCCAGCCGCTGCGGTTGCGGTAGAGGTAATCGATGGCGACGGCGAGGTAGTGGTTGGGGTTCATCAAACCACCCACTCCATCGACAAGGGGCGTGACGATGCCGTGACGGTCGGCGTCGGCATCGTTGCCGGTGGCGACGTCGTAGGCTGCCGTCCCGTCCGCACCGGCAGCCATCCGCTGGATCAGCGAGGCCATGGCGGCCGGGGAGGAGCAGTCCATCCGGATCTTCTCGTCCCAGTCCAGTGTCATGAAAGCCCACTGCGGATCCACCGTGGGGTTCACCACGGTGAGGTCCAGGTGGTGGCGCTCGCCGATCTCGCCCCAGTAGTCCACGGAGGCACCGCCCATGGGGTCGGCGCCAATCCGCACGCCGGCGTTGCGGATGGCATCTAGGTTCAGGACGGAGGGAAGGTCGTCCACGTAGCTGCTGAGGAAGTCGAACTTGCCGGTGGTGTCCGCAGCCAGGGCGTCGGCCAGCGGGATCCGCTTCACCCCGCGCAGGCCGTTCTCCAGGAGTTCGTTGGCGCGGTTGGCGATCCAGCCGGTGGCATCGGAATCGGCAGGCCCGCCGTGTGGGGGGTTGTACTTGAAGCCGCCGTCGGCCGGCGGGTTGTGGCTTGGCGTGACAACGATGCCGTCTGCCTGCGGGGCGCCGGCGCCGGCATTCCGGTTGTAGGTGAGGATTGCGTGGCTGAGCGCCGGCGTGGGGGTGTAGCCGTGGCGGGCGTCAACGAGGACCTGGACGCCGTTGGCTGCCAGGACCTCGAGCGCGGAGTTCTGCGCGGGCTCGCTGAGGGCGTGCGTGTCCTTTGCCAGGAACAGCGGCCCGGTGATGCCCTGCCCCGCCCGGTACTCCACGATGGCCTGGGTGATGGCAACGATGTGTTGCTCGTTGAATGACGCCTTCAGGCTGGAGCCGCGGTGTCCGGACGTGCCGAACGCCACGCGCTGGCCGGGATCACCCAGATCCGGCGTGATGTCGTAGTACGCGTCAAGGAGCGCAGTGATGTCAACAAGGTCCTGGGGTTGGGCAACTGTGCCCGCGCGGCTAGCCATGCCACCAGCATGCCAGACAGGGACCTGAGTCAAAACGATCCGTCCGGAATGCGGCCACTGTGTCCGGCCTGTGACGGAAGATCGTCATCAAACGAGTAGTCAACCTGAGTACAGACCCCACCAAAGTACTTATATACCGGCCGCTGCACGCCCTGTTACTTTCGAAAAAGTCGGGGAATTCATCCGAGAGCAAGGCACGACGGCGGCCCCCCGCCGTCGTCCTTCCGGCAGGGAAGCAGGGGCGGCCATGGGGGCAGGAGACGGGAAAGCCGAGCAGTCCAAGCTGGCCGCAGAAAGGGTGGCCAGGCTCAAGCGCCGGCTGGACGAGGCCGAAGGCGCCACAAAGCCCTGGGATGCGGATGCCGTCAGCGAGAAGGTGGTTGCGGACAAGCTTGGCGAGCTGGTCCCGCGGGGCTGGTACGTGCTCCATGACGTGCACTGGCCCGGCCGGCCGAAGGCCAGCCTGGACCACGTCCTCGTGGGGCCTGGCGGTGTAGTGGTGGTCGACTGCAAGAACTGGACCGGCGAGGTGCGGGTGTTGTCCGGGGTGCTCTGGCAGGGCCGGTACGCACGGACGCAGGCGGTGGAAGGCGCCCTGGCCCAGTGTGCCGCGGTGTCGTCCGTGGTGTCGCCGCCGTACCGGCGGCTGGTCCGCCCGCTGATCTGCATGGCCGCCCAACCGGACCTGTTTGGGGTGACCGCGTCGGACGTGGCCGTGGCCGGCACGCAGCGTGTGGTGGGTGCCATCGAGGCACTGCCCCAGGTGCTGGACCAGCAGACCGTGGCAGGGCTGTACGCACAGCTGGGCCAGGACCTCACCCATGAACAGGAACCGGGCATCATGGCGTTCCGGCACGTCCGCCCGGGCACGGTGGTTCCGCCCGCGGCGCCACCGGCGAATGCCGGAGCTCCCGCCGCCAGGTCGGGTTCGTCAGTGCGGCCGGCAGTCCGGGGCAACCCTTCGGCCGCCGGGACGGGGGAAGGCTACCGTCCAGCGGGCCACCGCGCGGCTCCAAAGGCCCGCCGGCACGGTACCGGCGGCGCCGGACGATTGGCCCTGCTTGCGGCGTTCGTCATCTTTGCGGTGTACATCCTGCCCTATTGGGGGCAATAGATCCGCCCCTGGGCCGGGGGTAGGCTGGAACCACAATTCCTAGGGGGAACCATGTCTGACCAGCCCAGCCAGCGGCCTGAATCCGGCCAGCCCGACTCCAGCACGCCGTCCGGCCTTGAACCGCCCCGGTTCGCGCCGCCCTACGGCAGCCAGTCGCCCTCCGCGCCGCCCTTCGGGCAGGGCAGCTACGGGCAGGATGGCCGTGGAAGTGGCTACGGGCAAGGCACACATAACGAACCCGGCCAGTACGGCGGTGCCTACGGCCAGCCGCCGAGCCCGTACAACCAGCAGCCCGCCCCCTATGGCCAGCCGGCAGGCCCGTACGCCCCGCAGGGGTATTACGGCATGCAGGCGGAGCCCAAGACGCTGAGCATCGCCAGCATGGTGTGCGGCATCGCCTCGGTGATCATGGGCTGGCTCCTGCTCCCGCAGATTGCAGCAATCATCACCGGCCACATGGCGCTCAAACGCGAACCGGCCGGCAGGGGCATGTCCATTGCCGGGCTGGTCCTGGGCTACCTGTGCCTCCTGGGCTACGGCGCGTTCTGGCTGCTGGCCATCATCGGCCTGGCGATCGCCAGTTCCACCAGCGGACCCACGTACACGTTCTAGGGCCGCTCACCCCATCACATGGGCGCCTGTGATCACATGAACGCCTGTGTTGGCGGGATGTTGTGATTGAGGCGGAAGAGGTTGTGGGGATCATAGCGGTCCTTGAGGGCTGCCAGGCGCCGGAACTTCTCCGGCCCGTAGGCCGCGCGGGCGGCGTCCGCGTCCCTGGGCCCCGCCTCGGCGCCCAGGAAGTTGACGTACTCGCCGTGCTCCGCGAACGGCTGCATAAGCCCGTAGGCCGTGCGGGCGAACGCGGTCAGCCGCTCGTCCTCGCTGGGGTCCCGCCAGAAGCCGTAGACATTGAGCCAGTAGCGGGCAGAACGGTTGGGGAACGCCGTTGCATCCTCCGGCACCCGTCCGAACGCTCCCTCCATGTGGTGGATGTCAATGCCGGTACCTTCCCATGCCAGCTCGGAGGCGAAGCCCAGCAGGACATCCACTGACTCCCCGTCGAGGCGGGAGAAGGAGACGTTCTTCCAGTAGCCGCGGGAACCTTTGGGAAACACGCTGTCCATGGCGCTCTGCCAGTCAAGCCAGGAGGTAGGGCCGATTTCCTCTTGGTCGGGCGGCGCGGCGGCCCGGAGCTGGTCAACCAGGGCGAGCCCTGCCTGCTGGTCCTCTGCCACCCACGCGAATCCTATGATCATCCACGGGTCGCTGCCCATCCCGAACTCTTCCGGGAAGACCAGGAACGAGGTGATGGGGTTCATCCCGTCCGGCAGGTCCCGGGTCCAGCCGGCAAAAGCCAGGAGGGCGTTGCGCCAGTGTTCGGGCCGGTAGAACAGGTTCCCTCCCAGCGGCTGGGGCGGCAGGGGCCGGGCGCGGAAGGTGAAGGAGGACGCCACCCCGAAGTTTCCGCCGCCGCCGCGCAGCCCCCAGAACAGCTCAGGATTCTCCTGCATGCTGGCGCGCAGGTGTTCCCCGGTGGCGGTGACCACGTCCACGGATTCCAGGTTGTCCAGGGTCAGGCCGTTGGAGCGTGTCAGCCAGCCCACGCCGCCGCCGAGGGCAAGTCCCGCCACGCCTGTTCCGCTGATCACTCCGAGCGGAACGGCAAGGTTGTATGCGGCGGTTGCGTGGTCGACGTCGGCCAGGGTGGCTCCGGGTTCCACGGTCACCAGCCTCCTCCCGGCGTCCACGTGCACGTGCTTGAGCGGTCCCAGGTCCAGTACCAGCCCGCCTTCAACACTGCCGTGTCCGGCGATGTTGTGCCCCCCGCCACGGACGGCCAGCGCCAGGCCGCTGCGCCGGACGGCATCCAGCACGGCGTCAATGTCGGCTATCGCTCCGGCGCGGACGACGGCGCGTGGCCGGAGATCGATCATGCCGTTCCATACCCGCCGGGCTTCGTCGTACAACGGATCATCCGGCTCGATCAGGGAACCCGACAGCCTGGCGCGCAGCCCGTGCAGCGCCTGCTGTATTTCCGGTTCCCGGTTGGTGTCATGGACTGTGGACATCATCAGTGCTTCCGCTAAGGGTCTGGGCCCTGTGCAATATGAGGGGAAGTGAGAGGCGCCGGGGCACCTCGCTGGAAGGAATACTCGCTGGAAGGAATACCTGCAAGCACCAGGGGGCAGGCTCAGGTGATGTCCAGATTTTAGGATCGCCGGAGGGCCCGGTCAACAGCTTTTTGGCGGCCTGGCCCGGTGACCGGTCGGCCGCCTGCCAGGGGAGTGCCGTTAGCGGAGCAGCTCCACGTCCGAGACCAGCTCGATGTGGGCCAGCATGGCCTCCGCCGCCCCCTCAGCGTCCTGGCTCCGGATGGCATCGGCGATCTTGCGGTGCGAGGCGAGCGACTGCCCGGGCCTTGCAGCCACCGTGACCGCCGGGGCGAAGTAGCATGCCGACGACGGAAAAGGTGCGGCACCTGGGCGCGGCTGAACTGCTGGACAACGTGGTGGACCGCGGTTCCTTCGTTTCCTGGGATGCGTCGGCACGGGAACCCGAGGTCTCCGCAGAGTACTTCCGCGACCTGGCAATAGCCCGGGAGCGGAGCGGGACCGACGAGTCCGTGATCACGGGCGCCGGGCTCATCAGGGGGCGCCGGGTGGCGGTGATCGTCAGCGAATTCTCCTTCCTGGCCGGCTCCATCGGCCACGCCGCGGCGGAGCGGATCGTAGCCGCCGTCGAACGGGCCACCGCCGAGGGGCTGCCGCTGCTCGCCGGGCCCGCCTCCGGCGGCACCCGCATGCAGGAAGGGACACTGGCCTTCCTGTCCATGGTGAAGATCACCGGGGCCGTCCGGGCCCACCGCCAGGCCGGGCTGCCGTACCTCGTCTACCTGCGGCACCCCACCACCGGCGGCGTCATGGCCTCCTGGGGATCCCTGGGCCACATCAACGTGGCCGAACCCGGGGCACTGCTGGGGTTCCTCGGCCCCCGGGTTTACGAGGCGCTGTACGGGGAGGCTTTCCCTGCAGACGTGCAAACTTCGGAGAACCTGTTCAGCAAGGGACTGATCGACGGCGTTGTGGAGCCCGGCCAGCTTGCCGGCCTGGTGGCCCGGGCCCTGGACATCCTGTGCGGGGAGAAGGCCGCCCTTCCGCAGGCGCCTGCCACGCTCGCGGTGCGGCCCGCTGCTGCGGACGCCTGGACCTCCATCGGCATTTCCCGGCATCCCCGGCGTCCCGACCTGAGGCAGCTCCTGAAATTTGGTGCCGTCGATGCGCTGCCGCTCAACGGGACGGGCCAGGGGGAGAAGGACCCCGGGCTGCTGCTGGCCCTGGCGCGCTTCGGCGGGCAGTCCTGCATCGTCCTGGGCCACGCCCGCCCGCTGCGCAAGGCCGCCGCCGGCATGGGCCCCGGTTCACTGCGGGAAGCCCGGCGCGGCATGAAACTTGCGGAGGAGCTGAGGCTGCCGCTGCTCACCGTCATCGATACTGCGGGTGCGGCGCTCTCGCAGGAGGCGGAGGAAGGCGGACTGGCAGGAGAGATTGCGCGGTCCCTGCACGAACTCATCGGGCTGGCCGCGCCGTCAGTCTCGGTGCTGCTGGGCCAGGGGTCCGGGGGAGGGGCGCTGGCGCTGCTGCCCGCGGACAGGACCATCGCGGCACAGCACAGCTGGCTGTCCCCCCTGCCTCCCGAGGGTGCCAGTGCCATCGTGCACCGCACCGTGGAGCATGCACCCGCGATGGCCCAGGCGCAGGGGGTGAATGTGGCGTCCCTTTATGCCCACGGCCTGGTGGACCACATCGTGGACGAGCGCGATGACGCCTCGCTGGAACCCCGTGAGTTCTGCGTGCGGATGGCCCGGGCCATCGAATACGAGCTGGCGTCGATCGCCGGTCTTCCCGTGGATGGGCTCATCGCCGCGCGGTCAGCGAAGTACCGCAACCTCGGCGCGCGGTGAGCTGACCGCGCACCGCGGAGGCCGCCGTCGGACTCAAGACCGGCTGCGCTCTACGGGAGGAATCGCTGTGCCCGGCTGCGCTGCACCCGCCTTCTTCCGGTTCCGCCGCCCTACTTCCGTTGCCGCAGCCGTGCGCGGTGGGCGTTCCTGCGGAGCTGGAGGATGCGGGCGCCGCCGGCCATGGCAACCAGGACCCCTCCGGTCACGCTGGCAATAAACAGCGCCATGCCCAGCGGCACAAGACCTTCCAGGCCGAAGTACCGGACGGCCACCTGGTCCTGGTTCTGGAGGATGAAGATGATCAGCAGGATCAGGAGCACCAGGGCCGCTACGACTGCCGCCCACACAACCCCCGCCCGGGTCACCCTTGGCTGGTCTGCAGCGGCCGATGGCTGTGGCGCAGGCGTGCCCGTGCTTGCCGGCGGGGCCGCGTCCGGACGGGCCAGGGCGGAGTCCGCGGTGGAATCCGCGGGGGTGGGCGTGCGGGCCGGCGCGGAGGGGATGCCGGCGTGGTTCCCGGTTCCCGGTTCCGGCTGTCCTGCGGATGGGTAGTTTCCGGTACTCATGCTGGTTCCCTTCGTCACGTGCAGATAATAAGCATGCTTATGGTTCAACCATAGTGGGAGGGTTTGCCGCAGCACAATGCGGGACGCGCTCCGGCCTGCCGCCGGCTAGGAAAGATGGGAAGGGCCTTCAGCGAAGACCCTTCCGTTGACCTTGACGCGGCCTCAGACCCTCTCCTTGCTCCGTTCAGCTGAACGGGTGCCCGGCGTCCGTGTCTTCCGCCAGTCCGGGAATGCCCAGAACGTGAAGTCCTGTGCCTTGACCGGCTTCTCCGGAGTTTCCGCCGGGGCTTCGTGCTTTGCCTCGGGCTTGCTGTCGGATTCTTTCCTGATGCCCCACCCGAAGTCCTTGCTGGATGAATAGCACATCACAGACCTCCTCACAGTGACTGCCCTTTAATCGTCCTCCTGATCCGCGGCGGAGTCGACACTTTTGCGCAACGCACGGCCCGGCTTCCTGTGCCCATGCCCGCCGGCGCTCATGCCCGCCGGAACGGTCACCCGCCGGCGACGACGTCGTCGGCCTCCTGGGGACGGTGGAACTCGCACGGTCCATGGTGCCGGAGCTGCAGGAGGCAGGTCCGTCCGGTGGGGAGATGGACCAGGGCGCAGCGGCCCCGCCCGGCCAGGTCCTCCCTGATCGTTGCGTTGCTGAGGTCTGGCCTGGCGCCGTCCGGTTGAGGAAGCACCCCGCCGGCAGGCGTGCTGGGATTTTCAGCTTTCATAAGGGAACTCCTCGTCGAGCAGTGGCTGGCGGAAGGGTGCCGCGGCCTGGCACCGGCATAAGTCTGCTCCCCGCGGGTTACAGGCGCATTAAGCGGGCGTAAGGAGGAGGTCAACAACTGGCCCGGCTGGACAAACATGCTGGTCAGAAGCCCAGCTGGCGCGCCACCTGCAGCAGGAGGGACTCTGATCCCGGAGGTCCCACAAGCTGGATTCCCATCGGCAGCCCCAGCCCGGGCGCCCCGCCGGTCCAGTGCACGGGGATCGTGATGGCCGGCAGCCCGCAGACGTTCACCATGGAGGACCAGGGCGCGTATTCGCACTGTCTGCGGTAATCGCCGTCGGCATCTCCCGGCCACTGCGCGGCGGGCCAGCGGTCAGTGCCGTGCATGGCACCGGTAAACCAGCCCACAGGGCGCGGTGCCTGGGCGAGCGACGGCATGAGCATCAGGTCCCACTGCGCGTACTGGGCCACGGTGTCATGCTGGAACTGGCGCAGGAATGCGAGGGACTCGGCGAGTTTGGCCGGGCTCCGCTGCTGGGCGCGGCGCCGGAAGGTGCGGGTGAGGGGCGCCAGCAGGGCCTCGCGGTGGGGGCTGATCCTGGCCGCGCCCACTGCGGCTGTCCATGCCGACGTGAAGGCGTCCGGGTACCGGTTGTCGTACCGGATGGAAGCGTCGCTGAGGGCATGCCCGGCATGTTCCAGCAGGTCCCCGCCCACCCGGAGGGCATCCAGCGCATCCTGCTCCGGGATGAAGGGGAAGGTGCCGGACCACGGGCTGTCCAGGCTGATGCCGATCCGCAGCCGCGGAGGCTCCTGGCCTACCGCTGCAAGGTAGCCGCCATCCGGCCTGCCTGCCGCGCCAGGTGCCGCCAGGGCGTCCATCATGAGCGCCGCATCCACGGAGTCCCGGGCGATGGGACCGGCCACCACCAGCCGCGCGGGATCACCAGCGCTTTCACCGGCCGGGACCACACCGCGGCCCGGCTTGAGCCCTACCAGCCCGCAGGCGGCTGCGGGGATCCGGACCGAGCCGCCGCCGTCGGTGCCTGGGGCGAAAGGCAGGAGTCCCGCTGCCACGGCTGCAGCGCTGCCGCCGGAAGAGCCCCCTGAGCTTCGGCTCAGGGCATGGGGATTGCGCGACGGCGGCGCAATCCGGTTTTCGCTGTAGGCCGTCAGCCCGAATTCGGGAACCTGGGTCTTGCCCAGCGGGGTCACGCCCGCTTCCTTGAGCAGGGCAACCAGGGGGCCGTCCGCGGGTGCCGGCTTATGGTCCAGGGCCGCACTGCCGTGGGTGGTCACCACACCCGCCACGTCGGTGAGGTCCTTGAAAGCCAGGGGCATGCCGTGGAGCAGGGGCAGTTCCCCGGAAGGGGTGTGGGAACGCACCGAGTCAGCGGTGCGGGCGTCCGCCATCGCCTGTTCCGCCGCCACCGTAATGAAAGCGCCCAGCAGCGGGTTCTGCTGTTCGATCCTGGCGAGGAAATGCGCCGCGGCCTCCGCCGCTGACACCTGCCCCTTCCGCAGGAGATCCCGGAGGGCGACGGCCGGCAGTTCGTGAAGTTCAGGCAAGGCCGCACGCCTCCACGCCAGGGCAGTGCCGTGGCGGGAAGCTTCGGCTTCCGGCAGTGGCCGGGGCGGGCTGCGCAGGGAACAACGGTTCCTCCTAGGGTCACTCAGAAGCTTAACGTGGGCCGGGCCTGCCGCCAGGTGGAGGCGGAAGCACTAGGCTTTAATCCGACACCGATCCGCGAAGGCAGGACCCTCCATGAGCGATTTCGACAACGTCCCCGTCGGCGACATCCCCGATGACGCCGTCATCCTAGACGTCCGCGAGGACTACGAGTGGGTGGCAGGCCATGCAGATGGTGCCCTCCACATTCCCATGGACCAGCTCCCGGCGAGGCTGGATGAACTTGATCCGGACGAGGATGTCTACGTCATCTGCCGCACCGGCGGGCGCTCCTTCCGCGCTGCGCAGTGGCTTACCGGCCAGGGCTATACCGCCATCAACGTTTCCGGCGGGATGGACATGTGGCTGGAGGCCGGCAAGCCGCTCGTCTCGGACAACGGCCTGAAGCCGATGGTGCTCTAGCAGGGAGGCTTGGACCCGGGCATGTCCCCGCTGCAGCTTCTGCCGGCGCTCCCGTCGGCGCTGATCCCGTAAAGGAATGTTTATGTCCGCGTCCTCCCCGACCTATGCCTTCCTGGGGCCACAGGGTACCTTCACCGAGGCAGCCCTCCTGCAGGTGCCGGACGCCGGGCAGGCCACCCGCGTCCCGGCGTCGAACGTCAACGCTGCACTGGACTGGGTGCGCGACGGATCAGTCCACGCCGCGATGGTCCCGATCGAAAACTCCGTTGAAGGCGGCGTCACCGCCACGCTCGACGCGATCGCCGGGGGCGGCGAGCTGCGGATCATCCGCGAAGTCCTGGTGCCCATCAGCTTTGTGCTGGTCGCAAGGCCCGGAGTCCGCCTGGCTGACGTGCGGCGGGTATCAACCCACGGCCATGCCTGGGCACAGTGCCGCCTGTGGATGGACGCAAATATTCCGTCAGCCGAATATGTTCCCGGCCCGTCCACGGCTGCCTCGGCCCTGGGGCTCCTTGAAGAGGACTGCCATTATGACGCCGCCATTTGCGCTCCGTTGGTGGCCCGGGAGCAGCCCGGACTCTCGGTGCTGGCTGAGGATATCGGCGACAACCCGGACGCCGTGACCCGTTTTATCCTGGTCAGCCGGCCGGGTGTCCTGCCCGCGCGCACAGGTGCGGACAAGACCACGCTGGTGGTCCCGCTCCCCGAGGACCGGCCCGGCGCCCTCATGGAAATCCTCGATCAGTTCGCCAGCCGGGGCGTGAACCTCAGCCGCATCGAGTCCCGGCCCACCGGTCAGTACCTCGGGGACTACTTCTTCAGCATCGACGCCGACGGGCACGTGGGCGACGAACGGATGGCCGACGCCCTGGCCGGGCTCCACCGCATCAGTCCCGCCACCCGCTTCCTGGGGTCATATCCGCGAGCCGACATGCAGGCAGCATCGGTTGAACCGCACACTGCTGACCAGGCCTTCCAATTGGCACGGGCGTGGGTGGCGGGCATTCTCCGGCCTGCAGGAGAGCCCGCCGAAAACGGTTCCTCCGCTTCGCCCAAAGCGTAGGTGAATGCCGTTCCAGGTACTTCCGCGGGTTGTGGACAATGCGTATGCTTACTTGATCCACACGGGGGATGGCCCCTAGCGAAGGGAGCGCGTCATGACTGCCAGCGGCACCGACAACGACGGCCAGGGGATGATCGTCAACCCCCGGCCCACTGCCGACAACCAGGATTGGGACGGGGACGACGCCGACCGTGCTGACCGCCTGCGCTTTGAAGAAGAGCAGGCCATGATCCGTGAGCAGTCCGAAGCCCACGCGGCGGCTAAGGCGGCCGAGGAGAAGAAGCGCAAAAGCGAATAGCCGCTAATCCTGGCCCTTGACCCGGATCAGCAGGGAGCGCGGCTCCACCTGGACGGTGAGCCTGGTGGCTTCACCGGCCGTATCACCGTCCAGCTGGATGGCCATCGGTTCGGGACATTTGATGACCACCCTTCCGGACCGGTAGACGGTCATGACGGGCAGTTTCCCGCTGTGCTTGAACATGATCTTGACGTACATCAGCAGCCAGCCGAGGGCACTGCGGGGGCTCATCACCACCACGTCCAGCATGCCGTCGTCAATCATGGCCTGCGGAATGAAATCGATGCCGCCCGGGATCAGGCCGCAGTTCGCGAACAGGACGCTGCGGATGTTCCGGACCTGCTCCGGGCTGCCGTCCAGGGAGATCGAGACCTTCTTCCGGCGTCCGGGCAAATGCCGCATGCCTGCCTCGGTATACGCCAGCCAGCCCACCGCTTTTTTCAGGCCGGCGTTGGTGTCGGCGAGGATTTCAGCGTCCATGCCGATACCGGCGATCACCAGGAACACGTGCTCGGAGGAGGTGCCGGTGCGTGAGTTTTCGATGCCCATCCGGGCAGTATCGATATGGCGCTGCCGGCCGAACAGGGCGGTGTTGACGTTGGCGTGCAGGTCGTTCAGGTCCAGGTCCACGTTCCGCGCCAGGAGGTTGCCCGTGCCCAGCGGAATCAGGCCCATGGCCACGTTGGTGTGCACCAGGGACTCGGCCACCACGCGGACGGTCCCGTCGCCGCCGCCCACCAGGACGACGTCGGGCCTGGAGGCGAGGGCGGCCGCCACCTGCGAGTAGCCGGGGTCCTCCGCCGTCGTCTCGAAAAAGACGGGGTCCTCCCAGCCTGCCGCAAGGCAGCCTCGCTGGATGAGGCGTTTCGCTTCGCCCGACTGTGCCTTGATGGGGTTGAGGATCACCGCGACACGCTGTTCCGTGAGGCCCGGATCCTGGGCATCGCCGCCCACGGTACTCCGGATGTGCAGGGCCTTGAGCCTGCGCACGCCCCACCAGCTGGAGATGGCAAACGCAAGGGCCACCCCGGTCAGCAGGTACAGGATCCAGTCGCTCATGGTGCCTCAACAGTAGCCCGGCGGAAGCCGGGCGGGCCCGCCCGTCCGCTGCCGCCCGCCGTCGCGCGCGGGATTGGATACCCTTGTGTGGTGATCGACGTAAAAGACCTCAGCGAAAACCCGGACAAATACCGTGCCAGCCAGCGTGCCCGCCGCGCGGACGAGTCAGTGGTGGACGCGATCATCTCCGCGGATTCCGCCCGCCGGGCGGCGCTGATCCGCTTCGAGAACCTCCGGGCCGAGCAGAACGCGTTCGGCAAGAAGGTAGCCCAGGCGAAGGGCGACGAAAAGAAGGCCCTGCTGGCGGAAGTCAAGGAGCTGGCCAACGCGGTCAAGGCTGCCTCCGCCGAGGCCGATGCCGCGCAGGGCAAGCAGGATGAGCTGCTTCGCACCATCCCCAATGTCATTGAGGACGGCGTACCCGAGGGCGGCGAGGACGACTACGTGGTGGTCAAGACGGTGGGCACCCCGCGTGAATTCCCCGACTTTGAGCCCAGGGACCACCTTGAAATCGGTGAACTGATCGGCGCCATTGACATGGAGCGCGGCGCGAAGGTTTCCGGTGCCCGCTTCTACTTCCTCCGCGGCGTTGGTGCCCGGCTGGAGATGGCGCTGCTGCAGATGGCCATGGACCAGGCCATCGAAGCCGGCTTCGTCCCGATGATCACGCCCACGCTGGTGCGCCCGGAGACCATGCAGGGCACGGGCTTCGACGTAAAGCACGACGCCGAGATCTATCGTCTTGCCGAAGACGACCTTTACCTGGTGGGCACCTCGGAAGTCGCGCTGGCCGGGTACCACGCGGACGAGATTCTGGACTTCTCCGCCGGCCCCATCCGCTACGCGGGCCAGAGCTCCTGCTATCGCCGCGAAGCCGGCTCGCACGGCAAGGACACCCGCGGCATCATCCGGGTCCACCAGTTCAACAAGGTGGAAATGTTTATCTACACAACGGTGGAAGAGGCCGCCGCCGAGCACCAGCGGCTGCTGGCGTGGGAAGAGGAAATGCTGGCCAAGTGCGAGCTGCCCTACCGGGTGATCGACACTGCAGCCGGTGACCTTGGCACCTCCGCCGCACGGAAGTACGACTGCGAGGCCTGGGTCCCCACCCAGGGCGCGTACCGTGAGCTGACCTCCACGTCCAACTGCACCACCTTCCAGGCCCGCCGCCTGAACATCCGCGAACGCGCGGTGAATCCGGAGGGGGTTGCCAAGGGCACCCGCGCTGTGGCCACCCTGAACGGCACGCTGGCCACCACCCGCTGGATTGTGGCGCTGCTGGAGCACCACCAGAACGCGGACGGCTCGGTCAACGTGCCCACGGCGCTGCAGAAGTACCTGGGTGGCCTTGAGGTCCTCCCGGTCCTGTAGCTTCCGCTCCTCCTGCGCCCGGGTTGCACCCGCGTATGGACGTGGCACCCGCGATTGGACGTTGCACCCGCGAAACCGCGGGTGCAACGTCCGTTAGCGGGTGCTTCCTGTATTTCCGGGCGTGTTCGCTAAGCCCGCCTGCCGCAGGCATGCTTCAAACCGCGCAGGATCAGCGGCTGTCGCCCAATCCCATCGGACGACCCGGAACCCCGCCGCCCGGAGTTTGTCCTCGCGTTTCTTCTCCGCAAGGACGGCCTGGCGCGCCGTTTGAACTCCCAGGAACTCGTCGCGCAGATACTTGGCGTCGCCGTCGAACTCCCCAATCAACCGGTGGCGGGGCCAGAGGAAGTCAGTTCGAGCAATGAGGACCCCTCCCACATGCACTTTTGCCTGCAGGAGGGGAGCCGGGAACCCGAGAACATGCATCTGCGCCCTGCTCAGTGACTCGCCCGGCGACTCCGCGTCCGTCCCCGCGAAATCGAGGACCTGCGTGACCCACCTGCGCCTTGCCTCCGAGGTGAGCAGGGAGGCCTGCCTGAGCAGATCCTCTCTGCCCAGGTAGGGGCCGGAAGCACGCCGCCGGCTCATGGCGTGGTCGGCCAGGACCACTCCGGCCGCGAAGTTTTCCCTGGCAATGACGCCCACCACTGTTTCCGGTAAGGGCGTCACCAAAAGGTTCTTGTGGCGGACTGCCGCTGTTGGTCCGGGGTGCCGGCGGACGCCGTAGGAGGTGATCCGTTCCAGTCCGGTTTCTCCCGAGTACCGCCGGGCAGCGGACGTTGTTGGGACGCAGCGGCCGACGTGCCCCCTCGATGCTCCTGACAGGTGGACGAAGCCCGGCACTTCCAGCAGATTCAGGTCCCACACAACAGCAGCCGTATGCAGGCAGAACGTTGACTGCGGCAATTCAAGGTCCACTGCCAGGACTGTCTGGCGGTACCTTTCCCAGGGCGGCAGCGAAATCCACTCTTCTTTTGATGCGTAGATGCCCTTCCTGACGCGGACCAGCTCGCCGCGGGCATAACGGCGGCTGAGCGAGCGGACGTCTCCAGTGCTGCGGCGGACGCTGCCGGCGTGAATCAGGTGCATGCGACTATCGTCTGGCTGACTGCAGGACCGTTGAAGCGTGGAGCCGGTGCATGTGGATAAGTGCACGTGGCGGTGCGCACCCCGGAACAGTCAAAGCACCCGCGAACGCCGGGGTGCGGGGTCCGGAACGCGGTGTCCCGCAGGGTGTGTCCGCATGGCCGCAGCAAACCAGCGAGTGTTAATGCGGTGTTCAACATATCTGTGGCCTGCGTCCTAGCGCCGTGGTGGGTCGTCTGGTTCACTATGTGAATGACAACGCTGACTGAAACCTCAGTCGCCGGCAACGATGACCGGCGAGACAACCACAACAACACTAACGGGCACAAGCTCATGGTCGCCCTGGACGTGGACGGCACGCTGGTGGACCACGACGGCCACATGTCCCCGGGCGTCCGCGAATCGGCGCAGGCCGTGGTGGCTGCCGGGCACGAGGTCATGATCGCCACGGGCCGGTCCCTCAACGCCACCTTGCCCATCATCGAAAAGATCGGGATCGAGCGCGGCTACGCTGTCTGCTGCAACGGCGGTGTCACCCTGCGCCTGCACCCCGGGCTGGAGGGCGGCTATGAGGTCATCCACAAAGCCACCTTCGATCCCGGACCCGCCCTCCGCGCGCTCCGGGAACGGCTCCCCTCGGCCAAGTACGCGCTGGAGGATGCTGACGGGAACTTCCTGTCCACCGAACGCTTCCAGGACCCCAGTTTCGGCGTCGAGGCTGTCGGCGTCGATTTCCACACCATGCTCGAAGCCACGGCCGTGCGCGTAGTGGTCTTCAGCACGGAGAACACCCCGGAAGAGTTCAACGAAGCGATCGAACACGTGGGCCTCGCCGGAGTCACCTACTCCGTGGGCTGGACGGCCTGGCTGGACATCGCCGCGGCCGGCGTGACCAAAGCGAGTGCACTGGAGAACCTCCGTGGGAGGCTCGGCATTGAGCAGCACCTCACGGTGG
Source organism: Pseudarthrobacter sp. NCCP-2145 (assembly GCF_023708005.1). Taxonomy (NCBI): domain Bacteria; kingdom Bacillati; phylum Actinomycetota; class Actinomycetes; order Micrococcales; family Micrococcaceae; genus Pseudarthrobacter; species Pseudarthrobacter sp. NCCP-2145. Next base: position 155,454 of record NZ_BRCG01000003.1, read on the forward strand.
CCATCGGCGACGGCCGCAACGACATCGAGATGCTCACCTGGGCCGGGCGTGGCGTGGCCATGGGGCAGGCGCCCGAGGAAGTCATCGCCGCCGCGGACGAGGTCACACACTCAGTGTTCGACGACGGCGCCGCCCACGTGCTGCGCAGCCTGCTCTAACGCAGCACAAGGCAGAATGGACAGCATGACCCTCACCACGTTCGCCCTCATCCGCCACGGCCAGACAGACTGGAATGCGCAGCGCCGGCTGCAGGGATCCACCGACATTCCCCTGAACGACGTCGGCCGGGCCCAGGCGCAGGATGCCGTCGCTGTGCTGTCCGCCTACGAATGGGACGCGATCGTATCCTCGCCCCTGAGCAGGGCCGCCGAAACCGCGGACCTGATCGCGGCCGGGCTGGGCCTCAGCGATGTCCGCCGCGTCCCGGAACTGACGGAGCGCAGCTTTGGCCCGGCCGAGGGCATGCAGGCCGGTCCCGAGCTGGAGGCGTTGCGCATTCCCGGCGGCTTCCGCGGCGCCGAAAGCGAGGACGAGGCTGCGGACCGGGGACTGGCAGCCCTGGAGGCACTCGCCGAGGAATTCCGCGGCAGCCGGCTCCTCGTCGTCGCCCACGGGACGCTCCTGCGGGTCAGCCTCAGCCGCGCCGTGGGGAGCACCCTGACCAGCATCGACAACGCGGTCCTGAACCTGGCGCACCACCATGCCATCGACGGCTGGCAGCTGGAGTACTTCAACGGCGAACCGGTGATGGCCGCAACGCAGCACTAAGGCAGGCAGCCGCTAGCGCACCTCAAGGATCAGGGCCAGAAGCCTTGCCGCCGCAGGCCGGGCCGCGTGCTCCTCATTCCACTGCGCCCGCGCCACGGCCTTGCTGACGGCCTGCGTGGTGATGCCCAGCTCCTGGGCCACCGCCTTCTGCTGGCCGCGGACGCCGGGGGTCATCAGGTCCAGCACCCGCCACTCGGCCCCGGACCGGTCCCGCACAATATGCCCCAGCAGCCGCAGCACGGCCTCGGCGTCGTGGGCTATGTCCGCCAGCGGGCCCTCCACCGCAACGGGCACCCGCTCCTTGCTGTTGCGGAGCCGGTCCACGGCACGCCGCGCGTACACCAGCCCGTGGCCCGAGGCGTCCTTGATCTGGTTGGGCAACGGCTCGTTGACGGGCCCGACGCCGATCCCCACGTACCAGGAACCGCACCGCAGCGCGATCATCGCTGCCTCCACGGCCTGGTGGGGGCAGTCCACAATGCCCTGGACCTCGTCCTCCACCGACCGGTCGAAGTCGAGGCGCGCAGGAATGTGCCGCAGGTCCTTGAGCAGCTGCGGCACGCGGTCGCCATCGCGCCGGCTATCCGTCTGGTTGATTGTCAGCGTGAACATTTGAATCCAAAGACTACCGGTTGGTAGCAGCCCCAAGGCAAGCGGGGTTGCCTCGGGCTGGCCCTTCTGGTGCGATGGGGGAACGGCCGCACCTGCCGGATGGCGACAGCGGGGGAGCACGCTACGTGAGGACGGTTATGACCAGCAGCATGGGGCCCGACGAACTTGAACTTGTGGACAGCTGGTGGCGCGCCGCCAACTACCTTTCCGTCGGGCAGATCTACCTCCGCTCCAACCCGCTGCTGCGCGAACCGCTGAAGGCCGAGCACACGAAATCCCGGCTGCTGGGCCACTGGGGCACCACCCCCGGGTTGAACTTCGTCTATGCCCACCTGAACCGCGTCATCCGCCGCGACTCCGCCGAGATGCTCTTCGTGGCAGGTCCCGGCCATGGCGGCCCCGCCGTCGTCGCCAACGCCTGGCTGGAAGGCACCTACTCCGAGATCTACGGTCATGTGGGCAACGACGCCGACGGCATGGCAGAACTCTTCCGGCAGTTTTCCTACCCGGGCGGCATCCCCAGCCACGCGGCCCCCGAAACCCCCGGCTCCATCAGCGAAGGCGGCGAACTGGGGTACTCCCTGGCCCACGCGTACGGATCGGTACTGGACAATCCCCAGCTGGTCACCGCCGTCGTCATTGGCGACGGCGAAGCCGAAACCGGCCCGCTCGCCGCCAGCTGGCACTCGCACAACTTCCTGGACCCGGCCGCGGACGGTGCCGTGCTGCCCATCCTGCACCTGAACGGCTACAAGATCGCCAACCCCACCATCCTGGCCCGGATGCCGGAAGAGCAGCTGGAACAGCTCCTGCGCGGGTACGGCCACGAGCCGTATTTCGTCACGGTGAAGGACCCGGACAACACCGAACAGGCGCACCGCGACTTCGCCGAAGCGCTGGACCGGAGCCTGGCCGGCATCCGCGCCATCCAGGAATCCCGCCGTGCGCCGGCGGCCGGAACGGACGGGGCAGCGGATGTGGACGGTGCGCCGCGCTGGCCCATGATCGTCCTGCGCTCACCGAAAGGCTGGACGGGACCGCGCACAGTGGACGGGCTGCCGGTGGAAGGGACGTGGCGGAGCCACCAGGTGCCCCTCTCGGAGGTCCGCACCAACGGGGAGCATCTGAAGCAGCTGGAAGAGTGGCTCCAGTCCTACCGGCCTGCGGAATTGTTCGACGGCGACGGCCGGCTCCGGCCCGACGTCGCCGTGGCAGCGCCCGCCGGCTCCTTGAGGATGAGCGCCACGCCGCATGCCAACGGCGGGCTGCTCCGCAAGGCGCTGAAGCTGCCCGCGTACCGGGACCACGCCGTCGAGGTCCCGGAGCCCGGAACGGACCGCGTCAGCCCGATGATCACGCTCGGCTCGTGGATGCGGGACGTCATCTCGCTGAACATGGAGACCTTCCGGCTCTTCGGCCCGGACGAGACCGCGTCCAACCGCCTGCAGAACGTCTACGAGGTCACCGACAAGGTGTGGCAGTACCGGATTGACGACGTCGACGAGAACCTCGCGCGGTCCGGCAGAGTGATGGAGGTGCTCAGCGAACACCTGTGCCAGGGCTGGCTGGAGGGCTACCTCCTCACCGGCCGGCACGGCGTCTTCAGCTGCTACGAGGCCTTCATCCACATTGTCGACTCCATGTTCAACCAGCACGCCAAGTGGCTGAAGGTGCACCGGCAGCTGCCGTGGCGCCAGCCGGTGCCCTCGCTGAACTACCTGCTGTCCTCCCACGTCTGGCAGCAGGACCATAACGGGTTCTCGCACCAGGACCCAGGGTTCATTGACCACGCCGTGAACAAAAAGGCAGAGGTCATCCGGGTGTACCTGCCGGCCGACGCCAACACCCTGCTGTGCGTCATGGCCCACTGCCTGGCCTCCACGGACTACGTGAACATCGTGGTCAGCGGCAAACAGCCCTCGCCCACGTGGCTGGGCCCGGCCGACGCCGCCAACCACTGCCGCAGGGGGCTGGGCATCTGGGACTTCGCGGGGTCCGAGGTGCCCGGCGAGGAGCCCGACGTCGTGATGGCCTGCGCGGGCGACGTCCCCACGGTGGAGACCGTAGCCGCGGCGGAACTGCTAAAAGAGGGTGCGCCCGGGCTGAAAGTCCGGGTGGTGAACGTGGTGGACCTGATGCGGCTGCAGGACGAGAGCGAGCACCCCCACGGGCTTCCGGCGCGGGACTTCGACGGGATCTTCACGGCGGACAAGCCCATTATTTTCGCGTACCACGGCTATCCCGCGCTGATCCACCGGCTTGCCTACCGCCGCAACAACCAGGACGGGCTGCACGTGCGGGGCTACAAGGAAGAGGGAACCACCACCACGCCGTTCGACATGGCGATGCTGAACGGTATTGACCGATTCCAGCTGGCCATCGACGCCATCGACCGCGTGCCCGGGTTGGCCGAGCGGCATTCATCCCTCCGCCAGAGCCTCCAGGACCGGCGGATGCGGGCGCGCGAACACACCCGCACGCACGGCGAGGACCCGGAGGAGATCCGGAACTGGACCCTCGGCTAGTTCCCCCTAGGCAACCAGCCCGTCGAGGCCGCAAGTCGGCAGGTGGATCCAGCCCTCCGTGCGGGCGGCTGCGGCGTGCGCCTCGTCCGGACCGGCCGTCAGTCCAAGGGCAACGGCGCGGGCCGTGAGCGCGGCGATGACGGCGTCGAACATGTCGTCCGAGCCGGCCAACCGGTCCCCGTAGCCGTTCAGGTCCAGCCAGGGGGCCTGTTCCCTGAGGGTTCCGAGGAGCACGGCAAGCCGTTCCGCCTCGGAGCTGCCGCGTCCCTTGTAGCCGCGGGCGTTCAGGCCCCAGATTTTCAGCGACGCGGCCGGATAGACCTCCGCAAGGCGTCCGGAACCGTCCCGGAGCTGCGGCCCGTGGAGTGCTGCGATCTTTGCCTGGATCACGGCGCACCGCATGGCCGGATGTGCCAGCCTGTCAGCGGAAACACTGAGCGGAATCAGGCGTGTCCGGCCCGTGACGAAGCGGTCCGTGTCCCGGTAGGCCAGCAGCCGCCGTCCCTCAATCCCGTCGTACTCCAGCACGGGTCCGGCGTCGAAGGCAAGGTGCCCGGCCAGGAAGGGAATGAGGGCGTCCGGCCAGCCAACCGGGCAGTCCACGCCGGTCATGTCGCTGGCACCGAAGAGGGAAACGATCTCCTCGTCCTGCACATCCAGCCCGAGGTGCACCAGCCGGGCTGATCCGCGGCTCCATTCGATGACGGCCACGGCCGTCTTCTTGGCAGCCGCGGCGAGGTCCACTCCGAGCGTCTTCACGTGACCAGACTCTACCGCCGGCCGCCCCGGCCTGTACCGGCGCGCGCCGGCCCGTACTGGACAGCGGATGACGCCCCGCCCCGGTTCTGCAAGGCTGGGGCGTGGTGGGCCGCCCCGGCTGACCAGGCCCGAAAGGAACATCCCCATGCCCTGGCTCGATCTGCTCGGCAACGACATCCACTACACGGACTCCGGCCGCGGCCGGCCGGTGGTGCTGCTGCATGGCCATGCCTCGGCCGCGGCGTGCTGGGAACCGATCATCCAGGACCTCGAGCGGGACTTCCGGGTGCTGGCGTACGACACCTACGATCACGGCTGGTCATCGAACTCCCCGCGGCAGGGACCGCTGGTTGACCGGGCTGCGGAGCTGGAGCACTTCATAGGTTCCCTGGGCCTGGAAGACCCGGTCATTGTGGGGCAGTCCATGGGTGGCATGACCACGCTTCGCTGGGCGGTCCGCCACCCCGGCAGCGCGGCTGCCCTGGTGGTCTGCGGGATGGGCTGGCCCCTGGTGGTGCCGCCTCCCGGGCAGGCGGGCACGCCGGAAAAGTTCCAGGTGTTCAGCTCCCTCGACCAGGACGAGGGGATCTGGCTTGGCGTGGGAAACTCCTTCACGGAGCAGTGGATCGAGGACAACCCGAAGGACTTTGCCCGCTATATCAGGGTCCGATCAACCGCCACAGCCATTGAAGCGGCCAGGTACCCGCGCAGCCTCGAACAGAGCCAGGGGGAGTTCCTCAGCGCTGACCCACGGGACGTCGAAGCCTTCCAGCAGGGACTGGAATCCGTAACCAGCCCGCTGGTGGTGCTGATCGGGGAGGAAGAAAGGCCGCGAATCCGCCGCGGAGCGGAGCACGTTGCCGCCACGGTGCCCGGCGCCCGTCTCCTGGTTGTCGGGGACGCCGGCCACAATGCCTACTTCCAGCGCCAGGACATCCTGGTGGACGTTGTCCGCAGCACGGTTTCCACCACCCGGGGCCGCCGGCGGGGCTGATGCGGCCGCTCCGACGTGTAGTCCAGGGCGCCCGGAATGCCGCCCTCTTCGCCAAGGCTGTCACCGCGCGCAAAACGTGACCACAGTGCACGCAGTTCCCGTCCCACGGCGTCCACTTCCTCCCAGCCCGCCCCGGCAACCAGTCCTGCTCCCTCCCACGTGCTCCGCTTTCCGAAGAGCAGCGGCAGGTCAATGGTGTGCGCGGCGCCGAGGACGTTCCCGGGGGCATGCCAGTGCAGCACGTAACGGTGGGCGCTGCCGCCGGCCAGGACGTGCCGGCGGGCGAACTTACGGGCTGCCCGGCCATAAACAGTCTCCGTGACCACCCAGTTGATGGCCCGGAGGAGGGTGGGGCCGGCGACGGGAACACGGTCCAGGCGGCTGAGGTAGGGGCTGCGGGGAAGGAACAGCCTCGCCTCCTCGGAGGTGTGGCCTATCAGGATCTCGACGCCGGGCGCAGAGCGGTTCCAGGCGGCCTCGATCCCGGTTTCCTCCGGCAGGGGCGCGTGACCGTACTGGGTGCCGAACGGCATCGCAGCCAGCATCCCGAACTTCCGCGCCACCTGCGCCACGTGGTCCTCCCGTTCCACCACTTCCATGGCGGGAGTCTCCTCGGTGACGGCCTCGGCGGCGATGCCCATGGCGTGGTTCATCCTGGCCCGCCCGCGCGAAATGCCCAAGGGGGCGCTTTGGATAATGGCGCGCTGGAACAGTGCCGGGGCTTCGGGCGTCGCCATCAAGTGGGCGATCGCGTCACCGCCTGCGGACTGGCCGAAGGCCGTGACCCGGCGGGGATCGCCGCCGAATGCGGCGATGTTGCGCTGCACCCAGCGGAAGGCTTCGAGCTGGTCCAGCAGGCCCAGGTTGGCAGGCCGGCCCGAGCGGGTTGCCAGGAAGCCGAACAGCCCCAGCCGGTAGGTCACCGAGACCACCACCACGCGGTTCTCGGCTACCAGTACCGCCGGGTCGAAGATGGCGAGGTCGCCCGATCCGGTGGTGTAGGAACCGCCGTGGATCCACACCATCACGGGCAGCCGCGCGCTTGCCGGGCTGAACAGGTCCACGTCCGCGGGCATGGTGATGGACAGGTTCTGGCAGTCCTCGCTCCCGGGCAGTTCGCCGTACCGGGTGCCCAGGATGTCGTCCAGGAAGGGCACGGGCCCTTGCGGGCAGGCGGGAGCAGGGGAGGTTGCGGCATACGGCCGGGTCCAGTCGGGGGCCGGAGCAGGCGGCTGGAAACGTCCGGCGGTGGCGTACGGGATCCCGGTGGCGCGGAGGACGTCGCCGTCCCGCCAGCCTGTGACGGGACCGCAGGGGGGACTAAACAGGGGCTCGGAACTCACAGGGCAACGATTCCACAAATTCCTGGGAGTTCTTGCCCAGATATGCAGGCTTTGAAGTCGTTGAAGCCTGCATATCTGGACAAAAGTTCCGGGGATGACGACGGCGGGTGGTGCGGTTCCTGAAGAACCGCGCCACCCGCCGTCGGGCGTCAGCTGGCGCCCTCACCGGGAGACGGTGGGTGGGCCGGTGGGGACTAGTGGCCCGTGGGCACGTACCGCTTGATGGAGGCTTCGAGCTCGGCTTCGGCGGCGGCGCGGTCGCCCCAGCCCTCGGCCTTGACCCACTTGCCCGGCTCCAGGTCCTTGTAACGGGTGAAGAAGTGCTCGATTTCCTTGATCAGGAAGTCGCTGACGTCGGTGACTTCCTGGATGTGGTCAAAGCGGGCATCCACGGGGACGCAGAGGATCTTGGCATCTCCGCCGCCGTCGTCGGTCATATTGAACACGCCGATGGGGCGGGACTCAACGATGACGCCGGGGTGCAGGTCGAAGTCCTGGAGCAGCACCAGTGCGTCCAACGGGTCGCCGTCTTCACCGAGGGTGTTCTCGAAGTATCCGTAGTGCGTGGGGTACTGCATGGAGGTGAAGAGGACGCGGTCCAGGCGGACGCGGCCGGTCTCGTGGTCGACTTCGTACTTGACGCGCGATCCCTTGGGGATCTCGATGGTCACGTCATGCTTCATGGAATGCTCCTCGGCAAGTCAGGGGGTTCGCGGCACTTCTGACGGGCAACAAAAAGGACTGTCAGTGCCGCCGACTATTATCGAGGATATAGCGAGAGGCCCTGGAATCAGGAACTTGTGGGGAAATTTCAGGACTTGAGGACCGGCACGGGCATGACCAAAACACGCAGTACGGATCAGGGGCTTGGCCGTGCCCGGCAGGCGGCGGGGAACGGCTCCGGTGGCATGCGGAGGCCATGGCCGCTGGTCCTGCTCTCAGCGCTTCTGGTGGCCCTCGCCGTCCCGGCAGCGCTGCTGGTGGCGCCGGGCTTCCTCGGTCCCGAACCACCAGCACCCGCTCCGCCTGCGCCCGCCTGGCAGCAGGTTCCAACCGCGCTTTCTACCGTGCCGGGGCTCGCCCCGCCGGACGGCTCCGCTCCCGTCCCGCTCCCGTCCGCCGTCAGTGCCCAGCTGGAACCGCTGCTGACGGCCGACGGCGGCGGAACCTTCACCGCCGTGGTGCAGGATGCGCTCACCGGCCAGGTCCTGTTTGACCGCGGCGGTTCCGAAGGCCGGGTGCCGGCGTCCAACATGAAGCTGCTGGCGGCGGTCGCTGCCCTGCGGGTCCTGGGCCCGGAGCACACGTTCGCCACCCGGGTTGTCGCCGGGCCGGCGCCTGGCCAGGTGGTGCTGGTTGGCGGCGGCGACGTCCTTCTTGGACCCGGCGGGTCCAAGAAGGACCAGGTGATGGGCCACGCAGGCCTGGCAACGCTGGCCGCCCAGGCCGTGGAGGCGCTGCAAACGGGCGGCGCCACAGGGGAGATCAAGGTCCTGGTGGATGATTCCCTCTTCTCCGGCCCAGCCCTGAACCCGGCGTGGGAACCAGGGGACGTGGCTGCCGGTGAAGTCGCTCCCGTATATTCCATGGCATTAAATTCCGCCCGCTACGATCCTGCCGTTACAACCGGACCGCGCCCGCAGGACGCGGCAATGACGGCAGCTGAGGAATTCGCCGCCGGGCTGCGCAGCGCAGGCGCGGCCGCGGGACTCACCGTGGCAGCCGCCGTCGAACGCCTGCCCCAGCCGGCAGCCGGCACAACGGCGCCGGCACGCCCGGAGGGGGAGGGGACCAGCCAGCCTGTCGTGCTGGGCGAAGTCCAGTCCGCCACCGTTGCGGAGCAGGTGAACCTGATGCTCCAGGACTCAGACAACTACCTGGCGGAGGCATTGGGCCGGCTGACAGCGCTGGCCGACGGGCTGCCGGGCAGCTACGACGGCGCCACGGCAGCGGTGGGCGCGCAGCTTGCCGCTGCCGGACTGGCTGCGGAGGGGATGAAACTGGTGGACGTGTGCGGCCTGGCCATGGGCAACCAGGTCCCGGCCCGGCAGTTTTCCGAGGTGGTGCGGGCCATCACGTCCGGAACGGACACCAGGCTCCGGTCGGCGCTGGACGGCTTCCCGGTGGCCGGCCTCTCCGGAACCCTGGACACCCGGTACGGCGATGCCGCCACCGCCCGGGGTGCGGGCCTGGTGCGCGCCAAGACGGGCACCCTAAACACAGTGCTGGCACTGAGCGGCTACGTGGTGGACGCGGACGGCCGGCTCCTGGCCTTTTCCTTCATCGGAAACGGGCTGACCCCCGGTGCCGCGGGGAACAAGGAGGCGCTGGACCGGGCCGCCACCGCGCTGGCCGCTTGCGGCTGCCGCTGAGCTTCGGGCCAGGGCGGACCCCGCCACACTGCCTGCCAGCCCTGCCACCTGAGCGGCCCCTCCCCGCCTGAACGCTGCTGGCCAACCCTTCAGGCGGTCCAGGGCCGTTCCTGGCGGACCGGATGCCTCCGGATGCCCCCGGAAGGTTCGCCGGTGAGCGAACTTAAGGACTATCCCCAGCCTGCTGTGTTCTGATGGGAACCATGGAGCCCACCGCACGTGAGTCGTCAGCCCAGACGTTGTCCGCCACGGCACAGTCCCTGATCAACTGGGACCTCGCCGCCTCCACCGCCGCGCGCCTGGTCCCGGCCGGGCCTGTGCTGGACCAGGCCGCCATCAGCGAGGCCGTGGACAGCCTGCGGCGCCTGGCGGACGTGTCCGTTGACCATGTCCACGAGATCACCGGGCTGGAAGCCGCGCGCGACCTCCGCGACTCCTCCGTGCTGGTGGTGGACCGCGCCTCCTGGGCCAAGGCCAACACGCAGAGCTTCGCCGTGATGCTCAAACCCGCCATGGAAAAGATGCTGGAAAACAGGCAGGGCACGCTGAGCCCGGGCGCCGCCAGCGTCAGCGGGGCCATCACCGGAAGCCAGCTCGGCGCCGTCCTGGCTTTCCTCGCCAGCAAGGTCCTTGGCCAGTACGATCCCTTCGCCGCCCTCGCCGAAGGCTCCACCGCGCCTCCGGCCGGCAGGCTCCTGCTCGTGGCCCCGAACATTGTGGCCGTGGAACGCGAACTCAACGTCACCCCGGAGGATTTCCGGCTCTGGGTGTGCCTGCACGAACAGACCCACCGCGTGCAGTTTGCCGCCGCACCGTGGCTCCGGCACCACATGCTGGAGCAGATCGACGAACTCAGCGTGCACCTGCTGGGCAACGTCGATTCCCTCATGGAGCGTGCCACCGCTGCTGCCCGTTCGTTGAAGGACCGTACCGCCTCGGGGAACACTCCCGGCCGGGGCGCCATCCTGGACCTCCTCCAGGACCCGGAGGAGAAGGCCGCCATCTCGCACCTCACCGCTGTGATGAGCCTCCTGGAAGGCCACGCCAACGTGGTGATGGACGCCGTGGACGCCAGCATCATCCCGTCCGTGAAGACCATCCGGCAGAGGTTCAACGACCGCGGCAAGGACCGCGGCGTGATCGAAAAGTTCATCCGCAGCCTCCTGGGCCTGGACGCGAAGATGCGCCAGTATTCGGACGGCGCCAGGTTCGTCCGCGCCGTGGTGGACGCCGCCGGCATGGAAGGCTTCAACAGGGTCTGGGAGTCTGCGGACCACCTGCCCACCGAACCCGAGATCCACGACGCCAAGCTGTGGCTTGAGCGGATGGGACTCTGATTGCCGCGCAGCCAGCCTGAAGCCGCTTCCAACGCCGAAGCCACCGCCGGGGGCCGCACTGGGGGCACCGCCGCGGGCGCCATGAGCGGCGGTTTCAGCAGTGGACGACGACGGCCCGGCAGGCTGGCGCCCGTCGTCGGCACAGCGCGCAAGGCGCTGGGAGACGCCCTCGCCCAGGCCGGCTATCCGCGGCACGTCCTGGTTGCCTGCAGCGGCGGCCCGGACTCCCTGGCCCTGGCAGCCGTGGCCGCGTACTTTGCCCGGCGCGGGCATGTGGACGGCCACCCGGTAACAGTCGGGGCGGCCGTGGTTGACCACCAGCTGCAGGAAGGGTCCGCGCGGGTCGCCGCCAGGACCGCGGAAATGCTGCAGGAGCTGGGCCTGTCCCCGGTGGAAATCCGGACCGTAACGGTGGACGGCACCGGCATGGGCCCCGAGGCCGCTGCCCGGGAGGCCCGGCACGCCGCACTGGAAGCGGCAGCGGCAAGCCAGGGAGCGGCAGCAATCCTGCTGGGCCACACCCTGGACGACCAGGCCGAGCAGGTGCTCCTGGGCCTGGCGCGCGGCTCCGGCACGCGCTCGCTGGCAGGCATGAGGCCGGCGAGGGGTGCCCTGCTGCGGCCGTTCCTACGGCTTCGCCGGGCGGACACTGAAGAGATCTGCGAGGTGGAGGAACTCGAGCCGTGGCACGACCCCACCAACTCGGACCCGTCCTATGCCCGGTCCCGGACGCGCGTGGAGGTCCTGCCGCACCTGGAGGAAAAGCTCGGTCCCGGCGTCGCGGAATCCCTTGCCCGCACAGCCTCCATCCTGCAGCTCGACGCCGACTACCTCGAGGATGTGGCGGAAGCCACCTTCGCGTCGCTCGTGGAGCGGAACGGTCCGGAGGTGAGCCTTCCGGAGGAGGCGTTGCGCGCCCTGCCCGCTGCCATCAGGTACCGCGTGATCGCCAAGGCCGCGGCCGACGTCGGCGGGCAGCAGCCCAGCTACCAGCGCCTTCTGGCGGCGGAGGCGCTGCTGCGGCGGCACGGCTCGGCCGGGCCCGTGGAACTCCCCGGCGGAGTGAGCGCCTACCGCCTGTCCCTCGCGCAGCTGGCCGGCGCGGAACCCGCGGACAGCCCGGCTGCCGGCGGTAAAGGCAAACCCGTTCCCCGCGAAGCCGCACGCTGTGGGAAGCTAGTACTCCGGCCTCAAAAGCCCCCCGCAAAATAGTCGCACCCCCGCATCTACACAGGAGCCATTGGTGGATTCAAACGACGTCCAGGCAGACCTCAAGCACGTTCTCTACACCAAGGAACAGATCCAGCAGCGGATCACCGAACTCGCTGCCCAGATCGACAAGGACTACGAGGGCCGCGAAATCCTCATCGTGGGCGTGCTCAAGGGCGCGGTGATGGTCATGGCTGACCTGGCCCGGGCGCTGCACAGCCACATTTCCATGGACTGGATGGCTGTGTCCTCCTACGGCTCCGGCACCCAGTCCTCCGGGGTTGTCCGCATCCTGAAGGACCTTGACACGGACCTCATGGGCAAGGACGTCCTGATCGTCGAGGACATCATCGACTCCGGCCTCACCCTCTCCTGGCTGAAGACCAATTTAGAATCTCGCGGCACGGCATCCGTGGAGATCTGCACCGCCTTCCGCAAGCCCACCGCCGCCAAGGTGGAGATCGACGTCAAGTACGTCGGCTACGACATCCCCAACGAATTCGTGGTCGGCTACGGCCTGGACTACGCCGAGAAGTACCGCAACCTGGACTTCGTGGGCACCCTGGCGCCGCACGTTTACGAGTAGGCTGCCCGCCCGGACCGCCGTCCGCGCCGCCGTCGGCAATGACCTGCAGAACCCCGCCCTTGACCAGGCCCGCCGCCGTCCTGGCGGCGCTACGCCCACAGGGAACTTTTGCCGTTCATCATGCGTGATCTACTCCGGACGGTGTATAGCTAGAAGCTGACGCAGCACCATCACGCGCGCAGACTACTCGCCGTGAAGCACTACCAGAAGGGACGGGGCCAGCCCCCGAACAGATGAAAGCTAAGAACTTCTTCAAAGGCCCGGGCATCTGGATCGTCGTCGTGGTCGGTCTGCTCCTGGTGGCCTTTGCAACGCTTGCCCCCGGTGGTGCGGCACGGATCGACACGGACAAGGGCCTTGAACTGCTCTCCGGGGACCAGGTGGAGCAGGCCAAGATCTTCGACGGCGAAAACCGCGTTGACCTGACTTTGAAGGACAACCTGCAGCTTGACGGGCAGGACAAGGGCAAGAGCGTCCAGTTCTTCTTCGTGGACGCCCGCGCCGAGGACGTAGTCAAGGCCGTCACCGATGCCAGGCCGGCCCAGGGCTACACGGACCAGCCGATTGAGAGCAACTGGTTCTCCGGCCTGCTCTCCCTGCTGATTCCCGTCATCCTCCTGGGCGCCCTTTTCTGGTTCCTCATGACCCGCATGCAGGGCGGCGGCTCCAAGATCATGCAGTTCGGCAAGTCCAAGGCCAAGATGGTCAGCAAGGACATGCCGCAGGTGACCTTCGCCGACGTCGCCGGATCCGACGAAGCCGTCGAAGAGCTCCAGGAGATCAAGGAATTCCTCCAGGAACCCGCCAAGTTCCAGGCCGTCGGCGCCAAGATCCCCAAGGGCGTGCTGCTGTACGGCCCTCCGGGTACCGGTAAGACCCTCCTGGCCCGCGCCGTCGCAGGCGAGGCCGGCGTTCCCTTCTTCTCCATCTCCGGCTCCGACTTCGTGGAAATGTTCGTGGGTGTGGGTGCCTCACGCGTCCGCGACCTGTTCGAGCAGGCCAAGGCCAACTCCCCGGCCATCATTTTCGTGGACGAGATAGACGCCGTTGGCCGCCACCGCGGTGCCGGCATCGGCGGCGGCAACGACGAACGCGAGCAGACCCTCAACCAGCTCCTGGTGGAGATGGACGGCTTCGACGTCAAGACCAACGTCATCCTCATCGCCGCCACCAACCGCCCGGACGTGCTGGACCCCGCGCTGCTCCGCCCCGGACGTTTCGACCGTCAGATCGGCGTGGAAGCACCGGACCTGATCGGCCGCGACCAGATCCTGCAGGTCCATTCGAAGGGCAAGCCGATGGCGCCCGGAGTGGACCTCAAGGCAGTGGCCAAGAAGACCCCCGGGTACACCGGCGCGGACCTGGCCAACGTCCTGAACGAGGCAGCGCTGCTCACCGCACGCTCCAACGCCAACCTCATCGACGACCGCGCCCTGGATGAGGCCATTGACCGTGTCATGGCCGGCCCCCAGAAGCGCAGCCGCGTGATGAAGGAGCACGAGCGCAAGATCACCGCCTACCACGAAGGCGGCCACGCCCTGGTGGCGGCAGCGCTGCGGAACTCCGCCCCGGTCACCAAGATCACCATCCTGCCCCGCGGCCGCGCCCTGGGCTACACCATGGTGGTCCCGGACAACGACAAGTATTCGGTGACCCGCAACGAACTGCTGGACCAGATGGCCTACGCCATGGGCGGCCGCGTTGCAGAAGAAATCGTGTTCCACGACCCGTCAACCGGCGCGTCCAACGACATCGAAAAGGCCACCGGCACCGCACGCAAGATGGTCACCGAGTACGGCATGAGTGAGCGCGTCGGCGCCGTGCGGCTGGGCCAGGGCGGCGGCGAGCCCTTCCTGGGCCGCGACGCCGGGCACGAGCGGAACTACTCTGACCAGATCGCCTACGTGGTGGACGAGGAAGTGCGCCGGCTCATCGACCAGGCCCACGACGAGGCCTACGCCATCCTCACCGAAAACCGCGACGTCCTGGACCGCCTGGCCCTCGAGCTGCTGGAACGCGAAACCCTGAACCAGTCCGAGATCGCCGACATCTTCCGCGACATCCGCAAACGGGATTTCCGCGAAGTGTGGCTGTCCAAGGAGTCCCGTCCGGTCCAGATGGCGGGTCCGGTGGAGTCCCGCCAGGAGAGGGCGGAACGCGAGGCCCAGGAGGAGGCGAAGCAGGCGCGGTTGGATGAGCCGCTCGACGCCCAGCCGCCGCACCCGCAGGGTGTTCCGGAGGATGCTCCGTTCCAGGGCGGCGTCACCGACGCGGGCCCTGACACCCTTCGCGGCTAAGCTTTCTACGTGACCCACTTCGACGACGACGACGTTCCCGCCTCCGCCGGATACCCGGCGGAGGGCGGCGCCCACCACTCAAAGCACCAGAAGGTGGACCGGCCCCGGATAGAGGCGGCCGTCCGTGAGATTCTCCTTGCCATCGGAGAGGACCCGGACCGCGGCGGCCTCATCGACACCCCCAAGCGCGTGGCCAAGGCCTACGCCGAGGTGTTTGCCGGGCTGCACCACGACCCCGCGGACGTCCTGTCCACCACCTTCGACCTTGACCATGAGGAACTCGTCCTGGTCAAGGACATCCCGTTCTATTCCACCTGCGAGCACCACTTGGTGCCGTTCCACGGGGTGGCCCACGTGGGCTACATCCCGTCGCACGAGGGCAAGGTGACGGGCCTGAGCAAGCTGGCCCGGCTCGTGGACATCTACGCCCGCCGCCCGCAGGTGCAGGAGCGGCTCACCACTGAGATCGTCGAGGCGATGGTCCGCTACCTCAAACCCCGTGGCGCCATCGTCGTTGTTGAATGCGAACACATGTGCATGTCAATGCGCGGTATCCGCAAGCCCGGAGCGAAGACCGTCACCAGCGCGGTCCGCGGGCAGCTTCATGACCCGGCCACCCGTGCCGAAGCCATGAGCCTCATCCTCGGAAGGTAAACCTCAGACCATGGACTCACTAGCTGCAGCGCCGGGAACCGGCCCCGCAACGTCCCCCCTGCCCATCCTTCGCAAACCGCGGCCGGCGGCCCGGTTCGAAGACCTGCCTACGGACCGCACACTGGTCATGGGCATCCTGAACGTCACCCCGGATTCCTTCAGCGACGGCGGCCGCCACGCCACCGCGGACACCGCCATCGCGGCGGGGCTCCGCATGTTCTACGCCGGTGCGGACATCATTGACGTCGGCGGCGAATCCACCCGGCCCGGTGCCGAGGACGTCAGTCCGGAGGAAGAACAGCAGCGCGTCATCCCCGTCATCCAGGCACTGGTGAAGGCCGGGGCGCTCGTCAGCATCGACACCACGCACGCCTCCACCGCCGCCGCCGCGGTGGAAGCCGGCGCTGCCATTGTCAATGACATCTCAGGCCTCAGCATCGAACCGGAAATGGCGGAGTTCGTGGCGGCCGCCAAGGTTCCGTACATCCTCACCCACCGCCGCGGGGACGCGCGCACCATGAATTCGCTGGCCGACTACAAGGACGTGGCGGGGGAAGTGGTGGCCGAACTCGCAGGCGTCCGGGACAAGCTGTACGCCGCCGGCGTCACCGCGGAAAAGATCATCGTGGACCCGGGCCTGGGGTTCGCCAAGAACGACGCCCAGAACTGGGAGCTCCTGCAGAACCTGGACCAGCTGGACAGCCTGGGCCACCGCGTCCTGGTGGGGGCCTCACGCAAGCGGTTCCTCGGAACCCTGCTCACAGTGGCCGGCAAGGCTGCCGCCCCGGAGGAGCGCGACGGCGCCACCGCTGCCATTACCGCCATCAGCGCCTACCGCGGCGCCTGGGCCGTCCGCGTGCACGACGTCGGCCCCAGCCTTGACGCCGTCAAGGTTGCCGCGCGCATGGCCGCACCCCGCGCCGACAGCTAAGCCGCGCGCCATGGACAGGATTACGCTGAGCGGGGTGACCGCCGTCGGCCATCACGGCGTGTTCGATTTTGAACGCCGCGAGGGCCAGCCTTTTGTTGTGGACGCAGTGCTGTACCTGGATTTCGCCAAGGCTGCGGAGTCCGACGACGTCCGGGACACCGCGCACTACGGCGAGGTGGCGCAGCGTATTACCGAGTGGATCTCCGGCGAGCCGCTGAACCTGATCGAAGCCCTGGCAGTCCGGATCGCTGACGGCCTGCTGTCCGAGTTCCGTCTGGAGGCCGTGGATATCACCGTCCACAAGCCGCAGGCGCCCATCGAGGTTCCCTTCGGCGACGTGGCGGTCAGCGTCCACCGCGCCCGGCCCGTTGGGGAAGAACGCGACGGGGACAAGCAATCCCAGGGGGAGGGGCCATGAACAGCGGCTATACCAAGGCGGTCCTGGCGCTCGGCAGCAACCTCGGTGAGCGCAACGACACCCTGTCCGAGGCTGTGGCCGACCTCGTTGATCCGCCGGAGGTGCGGTTGCTCGCCGTCTCGCCGGTTGTGCAGACGAGGGCGGTGGGCGGTCCCCCCAACCAGCCGGACTTCCTCAACATGGTGATCACCGTGGAAACCAGCCTGGCCCCGCACGAGCTGCTGGAACACTGCCAGGCCGTGGAGAACAAGCACCACCGCGTGCGGGAGGTGCGCTGGGGTCCGCGGACGCTCGACGTCGACATCATCACCTACGGCGACGTCCGCAGCGACGACCCCACCCTTACCCTGCCCCACCCCCGCGCCGCCGTCCGCGCCTTTGTCCTCTACCCGTGGTCGCTCATCGAGCCGGCTGCCACCCTCGACGGGGAGCGGATCAGCGCCCTGGCCGCCCGGGCTGACGATTTTGGCGACCTCGCACCCTTTGACGGCTTCGGTGACTTCGACGGCGTACCCACGGCCGGGGCGGTGGAAGAGCGATGAAACCCATCAATCCGCTGCGCCTCCTGCTGATCGGCTTCATCCTGGCCGTGGCGGGCTGGTCCGCCACGGTGGTGACCAGCCGGTTCAGCATGTCCACCCCCGTCCTCCCGGCCACTGCCCTGTCCACCATGGGCGTGATCGTGGCCATCACCCTGATCCTGGGCATCCGGGTGCTGAAGTGGCGCAACAGCCTCAACGGCACCGGTGCCGGGACGGGCACAAAAAACGGAACCAGGAAACGGCCCGTTCTTGATCCGCTCCTCGCCGCGCGGACCCTGGTCCTGGCCCAGGCCTGCGCCTACGCCGGCACCGTGCTGCTGGGCTGGCACGTGGGCATCTTCCTGGACCAGCTCCGCATCTGGAGCCTGCGCAGCAACCAGGGCATCACCTGGCTGGCACTCGCCATGGCCGGCGGGGGACTGGTGATGATCGTGGTGGGCCTGCTCGTGGAGCGGTTCTGCAAGATCCCGCCGGAGGACGGCGACACCAAGGGCATCGAAGGTAAACCCGGCCGCACCGTGCACGGTGAAGCCGCCGGGGAAGGCGAGTATGCATACCGAGGCGATTGACCCTCCCGGCATCACCTGGCAGCGCGTGTCCCCGAAGTACGTCACCGTCAGGATGGTGCAGTGGGCCCTGGCCAACCTGGCCACCGTGCTGGTGTTGTCCCTTCCGCTGGTGCTTGTCCTCGCAGGCGTGTGGGCCTGGCCGCCGCTTTGGCTGGCAGCCACAGTGCCCGCGGTGGCGTTGGTGGCAGCCCTTTGGCGGCTGGCGCTCATCCCGCGGCAGGTCCGTGCCATCGGTTATGCCGAACGCGATGACGACCTCCTGATCAGGACCGGCATCTTCTTCCAGCGCACCATGGCCGTCCCCTACGGGCGCATGCAGTATGTGGACATCGGCGTGGGCCCGGTGGAGCGCGGACTGGGCCTGTGCACGCTCAAGCTCCACACCGCCTCACCCGGCACCAACGCCCAGATCCCGGGCCTGCCCGCCGCAGAAGGTGCACGGCTGCGCGAGCAGCTGGCGGCGCGGGGCGAAGCCAGGCTGGCAGGGCTGTGACTGCGGAGGAACCGCGTCCCGGGCCCGCCGCCCCCGTTTCTGACGCAGGCGGCACCCCGGCTGCAGCGCAGCCGGCCACCGCGCACCCGGCCACCGCGCAGCCAACCGGGCCGTCCGACGGCGAATGGCTGCGCGTGCACCCGGCGTCGCCCTTCATCCGCGGCTGGGTGGCCCTGGCAGCCATAGCTTTCTTCTTCGGCCGTGACGTCTTCGAACGCTCGCTGCAGGGCGGGCCGGTCTTTGAGGAAGAGCTCGCCGGCCGGGCTTCCTGGCTGCTGGCCGGCGGCGGAGCGGTGCTGCTGGTCTCGGTCCTGGGCTTCCTCCTCACCTGGTACTTCACCAAGTACCAGGTGTCCGGCGGCTACGTCAGGGTCAATACCGGGTTCCTTTTCCGGCAGCAGCGCCAGGCGAGGCTGGACCGGGTCCAGGCCATCGACATCGTGCAGCCCCTGCTGGCCCGGATCTTCGGCCTCGCCGAACTCAAGTTCGAGGTGGCCGACGCCGGAGAGTCGGCGGTGCGCCTGGCCTACCTGAAGATCGACGACGCCCGGCAGCTCCGCGCCACCATCCTGGCCCGTGCCGCCGGCGTGGCCGTTGACCCCGCCCACCCGGAGCAGCCCCTACCCGAGGCGCCCGAATTCCAGGTCCTGTCCGTGCCGCCGCAGCGCCTTGTGGGTTCCCTGCTGCTCAGCGAGCAGAGCTTCTTCGTGGTGGCGGGCGGCATAGCTTCCGTGGTGCTCGCAGCCGCTACGGACAGCCAGGCGTTCTACCTCTACCTCATCCCTGCGGGCCTTGGCCTGGCAGCCAGCTACTGGGGACTGTTCAACAAGGGCTACAACTTCACCGCCGCGATCTCCCCGGACGGCATCCGGCTCCGCTACGGCCTGCTGGACACCCAGGCGCAGACCCTGCCGCCAGGGCGCATCCAGGCCCTGAAGGTCACCCAGCCGCCGCTGTGGCGTCCGCTGGGCTGGTACAGGATGCAGGTCAACGTGGCCGGCTACGGTGTGGTGGAGAACGCCGGAGAAGGGTCCGCCCGGACCACCCTCCTGCCCGTCGGCACGCTGGCGGATGTGATGGCCATGCTCGCCCTGGTGCTGCCGGACCCTGGAACCCCGCAGCCCGCCGTCGTCTTCGGCGCCGGGCTGAACGGACTGGATTCCGACGGCGGATTCGTCACCACGCCGCGGAGGGCCCGCTGGCTCGCGCCGCTGGGCTGGCGGCGGAACGGGTTCGCGGCCACGGACACCGCCCTGCTGCTGCGCTCGGGGCGCTGGTGGCGCCAGCTTGTGGTGGTTCCGCACCAGCGCACGCAGTCCATCGCCCTGCACCAGGGCCCGCTGGCACGCCGGTTCCGCGTCGCCGACCTGGTGCTCCACACCACCCCCGGACCCGTGGTGCCGCGGCTGGCCCAAGCCGCTGCGGAGGTGGCCCTGTCGTTGTTCGACGAACAGTCTGCGCGCGCCCGGCTGGCCAGGAAGCGGCAAACCACCGAACAATGGCTCCGGCAGGTGGTGCCCGATGCCGCGGCGGCCGGCACCGGACCAGTGGCCGGGCCCCTGGAAAGCCCAACCCCCCTGGAAAACCTGTCCACCCTGGAAACCCCAGCCCCACAGCAACAGGAAGGCGGTCAGCATGGCTAAGCCGGGACGCCTCGGCGTCGGAATCATCGGCGCTGGCAAAGTGGGGGCGGTCCTTGGCGCCGCCCTGCGCGCCGCGGAACATGCCGTCGTCGGCGTTTCGGCGGTGTCCGAGGCGAGCCGTGAGCGCGCAGAAACGCTGCTCCCCGGCGTGCCCGTCCTGGAAGTGCAGGAGATCGTTGAGCGGGCGGAACTGGTCCTGCTGGCCGTCCCCGACGACGCCCTCCCGGGCCTGGTGGACGGGCTCGCGAAGCTGGGCGCATGGCAGCCGGGCCAGCTGGTTGCGCATACCTCCGGCCGGTTTGGCGTGGGCGTCCTGCACCCGGTCCGGGCTGCCGGAGCCGTCCCGCTGGCGCTGCACCCCGCCATGACGTTCACGGGGATGAGCCTGGACCTCACCCGGCTGCTGGACTGCACCTTCGGCGTCACGGCCGACGCCGCCATGCTTCCCATCGCCCTGGCGCTGGTGGTGGAAATGGGCGCCGAGCCGGTGGCCATTGCCGAGGCGGACCGCACGCTCTACCACGCAGCCCTGGCGCACGGCTCCAACCACCTGGTCACCCTCGTTGCGCAGTCCTCAGAGCTGCTGCGCTCGGTGGGAGTGGAGCTGCCGGAACGCATGCTGGGCCCGCTCCTGCGGGCCACGCTGGAGAATGCCCTGGCGTCAGGGGAGTCCGCCCTGACCGGTCCGGTGGCGCGCGGCGACGTTGGCACCGTCGCGGCGCACGCGGAGGCGCTGCGGGAGTTCGACGGCGGCGGGCATGGCGATGTGCTGGCCGCCTACCTTGCCATGGCACGCGCCACCGCCCTGCGGGCAGAGGGGCGCGGGCTGCTGAAGCCGGACCAGCTGGAGGGGCTGCGCCAGGCCCTCGATCCTGAGGAGGACTGACAATGCCCATCAAACTTGCCACCACGGTGGCCGGCCTTAGAACCGAAGGTGCCCGGCTGCTGGGCTCCGGGCAGGGCAGATCCCAGGGGCTCGTGCCCACCATGGGTGCGCTCCACGAGGGCCATGCCGCCCTGGCGCGCGCCGCCGTCGAACAGAACGACGTTGTGGTGGCCACCATCTTCGTCAACCCGCTGCAGTTCGGCGACGCCGTGGACCTGGACCGCTACCCGCGCACGCTGGACGCCGACCTTGCACTGCTGGAGGAGCAGGGCGTGGACCTGGTTTTCGCGCCGTCGGTTGAGGAGGTCTACCCCGGCGGGGAACCGCTGGTGCGCATCACCTCGGGCCGGTTGGGCGAAAAATGGGAGGGCGCCTCCCGGCCGGGCCACTTTGACGGTGCCCTGACGGTGGTGGCCAAGCTCCTCCACTACGGCCTGCCCGCCGCGGGGCTGCCTGCCGGCGCTGCCGCACCGGGAAGCCTGCCTGCCTACCGGGCCTACTTCGGCCAGAAGGACGCGCAGCAACTGGCCCTGGTCCGGCGCATGGTGGCCGACCTCAATTTCCCGGTGGAGATCGTGGGGGTACCCACGGTGCGCGCGGTCGACGGGCTGGCGCTGTCCAGCCGCAACCGCTTCCTTTCGGAGGAAGAGCGGGAGGCCGCCCTGGTGCTGTCGCGGGCACTCCGGCTGCTGGAGGAACGGGCAGTCGCCCGCGAACCGCTGGACCTTGACTCAGCCCGGGCCCTGGTGGAGTCCCAGCCGCTGGTGGCGCTGGACTACTTCGACGTGGTGGACCCGGAGACCCTGGAGCCGCTCGCGGAGAACTGCCGGGAGACGCCGTTCAGCGGTGACGCGCTTGCGCTCATCGCCGCCAGGGTTGGGCCGGTGCGGCTGATCGACAACGCACCGCTGAGTTCCTGACGCCGGGGCTGCTACATGCACGGATCTTCGCGGTTGGTCATCAGCTGTTCGAGCAATGCGCGTTCCGGCCTGCCGGGGTGCCTGGCGACGCAGCGGCGCAGCCGGGCCCTGGCCAGCTCCTCGCCGGGTTCGCGGCTGCAGAGAACCTCATCAATAATTTCCTGGGCCTGCCATCGGAGGGACTCAATGGCGAACTGCCGGATCTCGGACGGGGTGTCATCGGCCATCCAGGGATCAGGGTCCGAGGGAACGCTCTGGAACATCCGCTCTGCTGACATCGGGGCCTCCTTGCACCTGTCCGGGGCGGCCTGCGTGGGGGCCTCCGCGGCGTCGAAGCACTGCGCTATGGGAAACATTACAGGTGGGAAGACCGGTCTGTCTTCCCCCGGAGTAGACTGACTTTGCGATGAATCCAGAGGCTAAAGTCCCGGCGTTTCCCGAAGCTGCCGCGGTGGCGGAATCCGGTCCTGCCCATTCGGTGGACAGGATCATGGCCGTTGCCTACGAGCTGTTCTCCACCCGCGGCGTGCGGGACGTGGGCGTCAACGAGCTCATTGAGCGGTCCGGGGTTGCCAAAGCCACTTTCTACCGGCATTTTCCGTCCAAGGATTCCCTGGTGTTCGCCTTCCTGGAGCAGCGGGACAAACAGTGGACCATGAACGGAATTCTTTCCGAGGCCCGCCGCCGGGGCAGCACTCCCCAGGAGCAGCTGCTGGCCATCTTCGACGTGTTCGGGGAGTGGTTCCTGCGCGAGGATTTCGAGGCCTGTTCGTTTGTGAGGGTCATGCTGGAGATGGGGCCGGCCCATCCGCTGGGGCAGGCCAGCATCGATTACCTGGCAAAGATCCGCGGCCATGTCCAGGCCGTGGCGGAAGAGGCAGGGCTGGTGCGCCCCGAAGAGTTTGCCCGCTCGCTGCTGATCCTGATGAAGGGTTCCGTCATCCAGGCCGTGGAGGGTGACATGCTGGCCGCCGAACGTGCCCGGCAGATGGCGGTCTGGCTGATCGGGCACCACAGCGGCTGACTGCACGCTGCTGTCACCCAACCGTTGTTCGAAGGCCAACCGCTCTTAGGAGCCGGGCTGCCCGGCGGGGATGCGGGGTGCGGAGGTGCTGGACCGGACCACCAGGCGGGTCTCCATCAGCTCATCCGCTGGTTCCACTGCGTCGCCGTCCCCCTGCACCAGCGCCAGCAGGCGCTCCACAGCCCGCGTGCCCTGGTTCCGCGGAAACTGGTCGATGGTGGTCAGTCCCAGGATTTCGCCCATTTCGTGGCCGTCCACCCCGATGACGGACAGCTCCTCGGGGATCCGCAGCCCAAGGTCGCGGGCCGCCAGCATTGCGCCGATGGCCATTTCGTCGGAGGCGCAGAAGATGGCAGTAGGCCGCTCGGCAGCGTCCGCGAGCAGGTGCTTTGTCTCCCTGTACGCCTCGTTCGCCGAGTAGTCGGAAATAAGGGACCAGGCGGCGCGCAGGGGCAGGCCCGCCTCCGCCATTGCGTCCTCGTAGCCGGCACGGCGGCCGCTGGAGATCTCGAAGTTCCTGCCGTATTCGTGCTCGCCGCCGAGGTGCGCCACCCGTGAATGCCCGAGGCTGATCAGGTGGTTGGTGGCGCGCCGGCCCACCTCCACATCGTCAATCCGGAGGGTGGGGATCCCGGGCAGCGGGCCGCCCACACCGACCACCGGAATCCCGGCCGCGAGGATCTGTTCGGTCTCGTGCGCGTTGAGCTGGAGCGAGACTGCCAGGACGCCGTCGAGCCGCTTGCGCAGGAGGAAGTCCCCCAGCACCGATTCCCGGTACCGGTCGCCCTGGAAGTCGTACAGGGTGAGGTCGTAGCCGGCATCCATCAGCGCGGAATTGGCGCCCTCGAGCAGCGTGGCGAAATACCACCTGTTGACGAAGGGAAGGACCACCCCGATGTTGTGGCTGCGCCCGCTCGCCAGGCTGGAGGCGTGGTAGGACATGACGAAGCCGAGTTCGCTGGCGGCGGCGGTCACGGCCTCCCGGGCCCGGGCGGACACACTGCCCTTGCCGCTCAGAGCCCGCGACGCCGTCGCCTGCGAAACACCCGCCAAACGGGCTACATCCCTGATTCCTGCCACTGACCCTCTGATGTTCCGCTTGGCCCCATGCGCAGCCAGATGCACTGCGCAGGACCCAGTTTACGCTGGGCGGCTGCGTCCCCGTCCGTGCTGAGCAGGATCTCCAGGCCGGGCAGGTCTACCGGCGCGTCCCCCATGTTCATCATCACCAGGACGCCGTTGTTCACGAACGTCACGCAGTCCGGGGCGGAGGACCCTTCGAGCCAGTCCAGGGAGCCGGCTCCGAGCTTCATGGCGCGGCGGAGCCCCAGCGCCCGGCGGTACAGGGACAGGACAGAGGACCCGTCCCGGTCCTGCACGTCCCGTGACAGCGCTGCCCACTCCTCCGGCTGTGGCAGCCAGGACTCCCCGGTGCTGTTGAAACCGAAAGCCGGTGCTGCCGCCTCCCAGGGCAGGGGTACCCGGCACCCGTCGCGGCCGATGCGTTCTCCCGCGGTGCGCTTGAATGACGGGTCCTGGCGGAACGTGTGGTCCATCGTGGTGTGATCGGGCAGTCCCAGTTCTTCGCCCTGGTACAGGTACACGCCGCCCGGCAGCGCGAGCATCAGCATCGAGGCCGCGGCGGCCCGTTGCAGGCCAAGCTCCGCGTCGGGCTGGACATCCTCGGCACCCAGGCCGTCGCCGGGGCGGGCCGCGGGCTCCACGATGCCGAAGCGCGTTGCGTGACGGACGACGTCGTGGTTTGAAAGAACCCAGGTGGTGGGTGCCCCGACCGAATCAAACATCCGCAGCGAGCTTTCGATCACCGCACGCAGCCGGGCAGCGTCCCACGGGGTGCCCAGGTACGCGAAGTTGAACGCCTGGTGCATCTGGTCCGGCAGGACCCAGTTGGTCAGCCGGGACAGTGGATCGATGCTGGCCTCGGCACAAAGGATGCGATCGCCGTCGAACTCGGCCAGGACCTCGCGCCACCTGCGGTAGATGTCATGGATTTCGGGCTGCCCGAACATTGGCGCCAGGTTGCCTGGGAAGTCGTCGGTGCTGATGCCGTCGGGCCGGCCATGCCAGTCCGGCAGGCCTGCGGCCTTGACCAGGGCGTGGGCCACGTCCACGCGGAAGCCTGCAACGCCACGCTGGAGCCAGAAGCGCAGGACGCGTTCGAACTCGGCGTGCACGGCCGGGTTGTCCCAGTTGAAGTCGGGCTGGGAGGAATCGAAAAGGTGCACGTACCACTGGCCGGGCTCGCCGGAGGGCTCGGTGATGCGGGTCCAGGCAGGGCCGCCGAAGTGCGACTGCCAGTTGTTGGGCGGCAGTTCCCCGGATTCCCCGCGGCCGTCCCGGAAGATGAACATGTCCCGTTCGGGGCTTCCGGGCCCTGCCTGGAGTGCAGCCTGGAACAGGGCGTGGTCCGAGGAGCAGTGGTTCGGTACGAGGTCGATGATCACCCGGATGCCCAGTGAGTCTGCCCGGGCCACCAGCGCGTCGAAGTCGGCCAGGGTGCCGAACACGGGATCGACGTCGCAGTAATCGGCGACGTCGTACCCGCCGTCCCGCTGCGGCGAAACGTAGAAGGGTGAGAGCCAGACAGCGTCGACGTCCAGCGCCGCCAGCTGGTGCAGCTCGGCCGTGATGCCGGGCAGGTCGCCCTGGCCGTCACCGTTGAGGTCCCGGAACGAGCGGGGATAGATCTGGTAAATCACCGAGGACCGCCACCATTCCGTGCCGTGGTCGGCGGGGTGGACCGGCACCAGCCGGAGAGCGGATACGTCGGACTCATCGAGGGTGAGTGTGTTGGTCATCCGGTTATGCTAGCGGCATTTGCCCAGAAAATGGAACGGCTTCCATCCAGTATTTAAGCGGGAATCGTTAATTCTCTGATCGTGTGGACGTTCGCAATGGAATCGCTTACAGTTGTGACTTGTCTCACCGCCGGGGTTGGCACCTGACAGCCGAAATCTCCCAAGGCGGGCATTTCTTACACCGGGCAGTTGCCCAATTTCATGAAGGAGGCGCATCGGTGCGCACAGCTCTTACCAAGCCCTTGGCCCGCAAGGCCAGGCTTTCACTCACGACGGCGGCCGCCGTCTCCCTGATGCTTCTCGCCTCAGGCTGCTCCGGCGGACAGGCCCCGGCAGGCGGCGCATCAGGCGCTGCCTCCGAAAGTGCGGCAGCTGCCCCCCAAACCGGAGAAGCAGCCTCCGGCGAGGCACCCGCACGCGGGGACGCCGACCTCGTCATCTGGGCCAACGGCCCCGTGGTCCAGGCACTGCAGCCCATCGCCGACAAGTTCGGCGAAGAGAACGGCATCACGGTGGAAGTCCAGACCGTTGCCACCGAACTGCAGACCAACTTCGTCACGGCCAACGCCTCAGGCAACGGCCCGGACATTGTCATGGGTGCCCACGACTGGATCGGGAACCTGGTCCAGAACGGCGCCATCGATCCCGTCCAGATCACCGCCGAGCAGAAGGCCGACCTCCTGCCCGTGGCCACGGACGCCGTGACCTACAACGGCCAGACCTACGGCATGCCCGCTTCCGTTGAATCCCTGGTCCTCATCCGCAACAAGGCCCTTGCCCCCGAGGCGCCCGCTTCCTTTGAAGACCTGCTGGCGGCCGGCAACGCGGCAGTGGCCGCCGGGACCGCCGAGCGGGCGCTGAACCTGCAGGTGGGCCCCAAGGGAGACGCCTACTTCATGCAGCCCCTCTACTCGTCCGCAGGAGGCTACCTCTTCGGCAAGAAGGCCGACGGCAGCTTCGACACCGCAGACCTCGGTGTTGGCAAGGAAGGCTCCATCGCGGCTGCCGGGAAGATCGCCGAGCTCGGCGAGAAGGGCTCCAAGGTCCTCAGCACGTCCGTCAGTGCCGACAACTCCATCGCCTTGTTCAACCAGGGCAAGACCGCCTTCATGGTGAACGGCCCATGGGCGCTCGGCGACGTGAAGAAAGCCGGGATTGACTACGGCCTGAGCGCCGTTCCGGGCTTCGCGGGCATGGAGCCCGCACAGCCCTTCACCGGCGTGCAGTCGTTCTACGTCGCGTCCAAGGGCAAGAACAAGTCCTTCGCCGAAACCTTCGTCCAGACCGCCGCATCGCAGAAGGAAACCCAGCGCGCGCTGTACGAGGCAGTCCGCATCCCGCCGGCGATCGCATCCCTGGTGGAAGAGGTGGCACAGACCGATCCTGACACCAAGATCGCCGCCGATGCCGCTGCTGCAGGCATCCCCATGCCTTCGCTGCCCCAGATGGCTGCCGTGTGGGCCCCGCTGGGCCAGGCGGAGGCGGCCATCGCCGGCGGCGCGGACCCCGCGGCCACCATGGAGCAGGCCGGCCAGACAATCGCCGGTGCACTGAAGTAACAAGCCGATGACCACCCGAACCAAGAACTCCTCGGGGAAGGCGGTGGGGCCCGGACTTTCGCTGGGCTCCACCGCGTCGGTCCCCGCCCTGCTGGCCAAGATCCTTGGGCTGGGGGCCGTGCTCGGCGCCGCCGTATCCCTGACGCCGCTGCTGCTTGCCGGCGGCGAATGGGCCCTGCTCATCGGACTGTGGGCCGGCGCGGCCGGGCTCCTGGCCGTCTATTCCACCAAGCGCCTGGTGCCGCTGAAGTACCTGCTGCCGGGCACCCTGCTCCTCACCGTCTTTGTCCTCCTGCCGATTCTTTCCACCGTGCAGCTGTCCTTCACCAACTCAGGCGACGGAACCCGCGGATCCAAGGAGGACGCGGTTTCCACCATTGTCCGGAACTCCGTGACCCAGCTTCCGGAGTCCAGGACCTTCAACCTGACAGTAGGTACCACGGGGTCCGTTGCGGACGGGCCCTTCACGTTCTTCCTGGTGGAGGCGCCGGCCAACGGCATCTTCGCCGGCGACGAGCAGGGCCTGCGCCCGCTGGCCGGGGAGGACGTGACGGTCGACGGCGGCTACGTCCGCGGTGCCGACGGCTACCAGATCCTCACGGGCAAGGAAGTCAACGCCGCAGGGCCGAAGATCAGCGGACTGACGGTCCCCACGGACAAGGGCGCGATCCGCGCCCAG
Source organism: Pseudarthrobacter sp. NCCP-2145 (assembly GCF_023708005.1). Lineage (NCBI taxonomy): Bacteria > Bacillati > Actinomycetota > Actinomycetes > Micrococcales > Micrococcaceae > Pseudarthrobacter > Pseudarthrobacter sp. NCCP-2145. Next base: position 183,393 of record NZ_BRCG01000003.1, read on the forward strand.
GGCATCAACCGCGCCTTCGAAGGCGTCCAGACACTGACCTACGACGCCGGGACGGACAGCATCACCGATTCTGTGTCCGGGAAGGTCTTCACGGTCCAGCAGTTCGGCGACCGGGAGTACTTCGCGGACGCGAACGGCAGCAAGGGGTTCGACCAGAGCTGGGAACGGAATGTCGGCTTCGCCAACTACGTCCGGCTCTTCACCGACCCCCAGGTCCGTGAGGCCCTGCTCGGCTCCTTCGTGTGGACGCTCGTCTTCGCCGTTGGCTCGGTGGCCACCACCTTCGTCGTCGGGCTCCTGCTCGCCACCGCCCTTAACGACCCCCGCATCCGCGGAATCAAGCTTTACCGGGCCGTCATCATCGTTCCCTACGCCATCCCGGTGTTCATCTCCTTCATTGTCTGGCAAAGCTTCTACAACAAGGACTTCGGGCTCATCAACTCAATGCTCGGCGGAGCCAAGATCGACTGGCTGGGCGACCCGTTCCTTGCCAAGGTCGCCGTGCTGCTGACCAACCTCTGGGTGGGCTTCCCCTACATGTTCCTGATTGCCACCGGCGCGCTGCAGGCGCTGCCGCAGGACATCGCGGAGGCCGCCAAAATCGACGGCGCCAGCTCCTGGACCACCTTCACCAAGGTCCAGTTCCCGCTGCTGCTGGTGGCCGTGGCACCGCTTCTGGTGTCCTCGTTCGCGTTCAACTTCAACAACTTCAACGTCATCCAGCTGGTCACCGGCGGCGGTCCCTTCCCGGCCAGCGGCGGACAGATCGGCGCCACGGACATCCTGATCAGCGGCGCCTACCGCATCGCGTTCGGCGGGGCAGGCGCCGAGTTCGGTTTCGCCTCGGCAATTTCCGTAGTCCTGTTCATTGTCACGGCAGTGCTTGCAGGCATCCAGTTCCGCTATACCAAAGCCTTGGAGGATGTGCGATGACCAACCTGCTGACGGAAGCTCCGGCAGAAGAAGGCGCACCGGCGCGGCGGACGAACATGCTGGTCCGCAAGGACGGGCTTGAGCTGCCCCGCGGCAAGCGGTGGTGGCGGGAAGTGGGCTGGCGGCACATGGTGGGCCTGGCCGGCGTCGCTTTCGCAGGTTTCCCTGTCCTTTACATCATTTCCGCGGCGTTCAATCCGCTCGGAAGCGTGGCCACAACGGAACTGATTCCCACCACCTTCAGCCTGGTCAACTTCGAGACCCTGCTGGGCGGTTCCAAGGGCCCATTTGGAACCTGGTACCTGAACACCCTGGTCCTGTGCACTGCGGTTTCCGTGGCCCAGGTCCTGCTGAGCACGCTTGCGGCCTACGCCTTCTCCCGCTTCCGCTTCTACGGGCGGCGCGGCGGGCTGCTGGCGCTGCTCCTGGTCCAGATGTTCCCGCAGTTCCTGGCCGTCGTGGCACTCTTCCTGATGATCGCGAAATTCGGCGAGCTGGTTCCGGCCATCGGACTGAACACCCTGGCAGGCTATGCGCTGGTCCTGATGGGCGGGGCGCTGGGCCAGGTCTGGCTGATCAAGGGGTTCTTCGATTCCATTCCGCACGAGCTGGACGAGGCCGCCCGGATTGACGGGGCGGGACATTTCCGGACGTTCACCAGCGTGATCCTCCCGCTGATCAGGCCGGTGCTGGCCGTGACCGGGCTGCTGGCATTCGTGGCCGTCATCGGCGAGTACATCCTGGCGAGCATCTTCCTGACGGACAACGGCGTCAAGACGCTGGCGGTGGGCATGTTCGGCATCATCGCCGGGGACCGCAGCAACAACCTTGGCGTCTTCGCTGCCGGCTCGGTGATGATCGCGCTTCCCGTGCTCATCCTGTTCCTCTACCTGCAGAAGTTCATTGTGGGCGGGCTGACGGCCGGCTCCGTCAAGTAGGGGAGGGCACCCGGAATAGTCAGCTTGCTTATGACTTTTCTTCTTCCTAGGCTGGAAGCTGTCCGGCAAGCAAACTTTCGAGCGGGAGCCGGCGCCTTTGACCAGGTGCCGGCCCCCGCTTAGCCAGGAGGAAAAAATGTCAGAACACAGCATCGCAGGCAAGAAGGTCGCATTCCTGCTGACGGACGGCGTGGAGCAGGTTGAGCTCACCAGTCCCTGGCAGGCAGTGAAGGAGGCCGGCGGCCAGCCCACCCTGGTGGCACCCAAGAGCGGCAAGCTGCAGGGTTATAACGGGACGGAAAAAGGCGACACCTTCGACGTCGACCTCACCGTCGCAGAGGCGGACGCCTCGGACTACGACGCCCTGGTCCTTCCCGGCGGCGTGGTCAATGCGGACCACCTTCGCGTGGACAAGGACGCCCAAGGCTTCACCCGGAGCTTCTTCGAGCAGCACAAACCCGTGGCCTCCATCTGCCACGGACCATGGCTCCTCATCGAAGCCGGTGTGCTGGCAGGAAGGAACGTCACCTCCTACCACACCCTGCAGACCGACCTGAAGAATGCGGGCGCCAACTGGACTGACGAAGAAGTGGTGGTGGACCAGGGTCTGGTGACCAGCCGCACCCCGGACGACCTCCCTGCCTTCAACAGCAAGCTGGTGGAGGAAATCTCGGAAGGCCGGCACGCAGGCCAGACGGCGTAGCGGACGCGCCGGGCAGGCTGTCCGGCAGCACCGCCCCCAGGTGTTCCCCCAGGGTTTGGGAAAAGTTCCGGTGCCGGGGAATTAGTCCAACCGGTAGAGTGTTGGCATCTGCAGCGGCCACGTTCCGCGCACCCACTCATCGCACTCCCTGAGGGAACACCCATGTCTACCGAAGTCTCTCCGAACGCCAGCGGCCAGTCCGTCCACACCGAAGGAACCACACCCGCCGCGCCGGAGAAGATGTCCCGCGAGTCGGTGACCATCATCAGCACGCTGCTGGTGGCGACCTTCGTGGTGATCCTCAACGAGACCATCATGAACGTCGCCCTGCAGCGGCTCATGGTGGACCTGCAGGTGGACGCGCCCACGGTCCAGTGGCTGTCCACCGGCTTCATGCTCACCATGGCCGTGGTCATCCCCACCACCGGATTCATCCTGCAGAGCCTGTCCACCCGGGCCGTCTTTATGCTCGCCATGGGCCTTTTCGCCGGTGGAACGGCCCTTGCCGCCGTGGCGCCCGGGTTTGAGCTGCTCCTGCTGGCCCGCATCATCCAGGCGGGCGGCACCGCGATCATGCTGCCGCTCCTGATGACCACCATCCTCACCCTGGTCCCGCTGGCCAGGCGCGGCGCCGTGATGGGCAACGTCAGCATCGCCATCTCCGTCGCACCCGCCATGGGACCCACCGTCTCCGGGCTGATCCTCGAGCACTTCACCTGGCGCTTCATGTTCGTGTTCGTGCTCCCGGTCGCCCTCGCGGCACTGGCAATCGGCGCCAAGTACCTGACCAATATCGGCCAGGCTGAGAAAACGAGGCTCGACTTCCTTTCGGTCATCCTCACCGTCCCGGCCTTCGGCGGACTGGTCTATGGCCTCAGCCAGATCGGCGGCGGACACGGCGGCCAGGCCGGCCCCGGAACCACGGCCATCGCGGCCCTGGTGATCGGCGTGGCAAGCCTCGCGGTCTTCGTCCTCCGGCAGGTGCGGCTGCAGAAGGCCGAAGCTCCGCTGCTGGACCTGCGCGCCTTCAACTTCAGGATGTTCACGGTCTCCGTGCTGCTGATGGTGGTGGCCATGATGGCGCTGTTCGGCGGTGTCATCCTGCTCCCGCTCTACCTGCAGGAGGTCCGCGGCCTGGGCTCCCTCGAAACCGGCCTCGCGCTGCTCCCGGGCGGCCTGGCCATGGGCCTGCTGGGTCCGGTCATCGGCCGGCTGTTCGACAAGGTGGGGCCGCTGCCGCTCACCGTCTCCGGGTCCGTCCTGATGGTCCTGTCCCTCTGGCAGTTTTCAATGCTCGACGCCGGCACGTCCGTGGCGTGGATCGTCACCCTGCACGTGGGGCTGAGTTTCGGGCTGGCGCTGCTGTTCACCCCGGCGTTCACCACCGGCCTGAACCCGCTTCCGCCGCACCTGTACTCCCACGGCTCGGCCATCATGAGCACCACCCAGCAGGTGGCCGGCGCCGCCGGCACCGCGCTGCTGGTGTCCATCTTTGCCGTGGTGTCCGCGGCGTCGGGACTTGTCGCGGGGATGAGCGCCGCCTTCCTGACGGCAACCGTGATCTCCCTTGCCGCCGTCGTCCTCTCCGCGATGATGCGCAAGACCCCAGGCGCTGGCCCGGCCCACGCCGCCCACTAGCCCAACTGGGTAGCAGCAGATGTCGGAATGAGCCGTCAAAACGACATCTGCTGCTACCCAGTTGGGGTCAGCCGGCGTAGAAGTCAGCGAGCTCCTTGATCAGCTTGTCCGGGGCCTTGATCACGCCGTCGTGGCCGTAGCCGGGAAGGATGGTGTAGCTGGAGCCCGAGAGGACATCGTGGATCTGGCCGCAGGCAATCCCGAAGTACGCCGGGCTCTTCTCGCCCACCACAATCAGGGTTTCCAGCGGCAGCGCCAGGAACGGTTCGGCCGGCATGTCCGCGGCGATGATTGCCTTGATCTCGCGGACCCCGGTGCGCATCATTTCCCGCTGCTGCTTGCCTTCTGAGGTGCCGGCGGTCAGCTTGTTGGCGAGGGTCAGCATGGAGAGCGGCATCCGGGACGAAAATGCGCCGCCGGCTTCGAGCCCCCGCTGCAGGACGGCCAGGGCGCGGTCATCGTCGCCGGCAGCAGCGGCGCGCTCGTACTCCGCGGTCCAGTCCGCCTTGACGCTGTGGTTCACGGAGACGGCGGGATCGTACACGGCCAGCCGCTCAACGGGCAGCGTCCGGGCCGCGTGCAGCGCAACAGCGCCGCCGAAGCTGTGGCCGAACACGTCCGTGCTGGACGTGTGTTTCATGACGGTATGCAGGTCGCGGATGTCCACGTCCAGCGTGTAATCCTCGGGCTGGGGCGACGACGAGCCGCGGCCCCGCCTGTTGAACGTGTGCACCGGACGGCCCAGGGCCGCGCTAAGCTTTTGCGCGAACTTGGTGTAATCCGCAGCGGTCACCATGGAGGGCGGCACAATAACAACGCCCGAACCGGCGGAAGCGAGTTCGGCACCCGTGGAGAAGAGCTCCAGCGTGCCGCCGTCGGGGGTCCTGATGTTCTCACGCGTCATGTTCCGAGCCTAGCTGAGCAACCTGATTGCAGGCACCATGGACGCTGCGCCCCAGGAAAACAGTGGCTGCGGCCCGCGGCGGCGGTCAGCCGAGGCGTTCGATGAGCGCCGCGCCCTGTTCCCGGATGGCAGGCAGTTCAGCGGCCAGGCCGCACAGGATGAGTCCTGCGTCCGCCGCCTGGAGCGGCGACTCAGAGGTTGCCATGCCGTCCGCGCGCAGGTTGATCAGCGATTCCACCAGGCGGAACGCCAAGTCTCCCGGGCTGGACTGCCACGTGCCGGCCGTGCCGGCAGGAGGCAGTCCGGCGCCCAGCTCCCGGTACAGATTGCGCAGTTCCTGACGGTCGGCCAGGAACCTGGCAAAGCGGCCGCTGCGCGCCTCGGGCAGGTGGTAGAGGATTCCGAGGTTCCAGCGGGCGCTGCACAGCTGCGTTCCGTCGTAAAGCGCGACGGCGTGAAGCCGGCCGGCTGCCTCCCCTTCCGCCGGCGGCAGGGCAGCCACCGCACGCGCAAACTCCAGCCCTGCCAGGACGGTGCCCTCCAGCAGGTGCTCGAGGATGTCGTCCTTGGTCTTGAAGTGGTGGTACAGGGACGACTGCCTGATCCCTACCGCCTCCGCAATGGACCGCGTGGACGTGGTGGCGAACCCCTGCGTGGTGAACAGCTCGGCGGCTGCATCGAGGATTTCGTCCCGTGCCGTGGCCCCTGGCCTGGAGGGTTGTTGGCTGCGAGGTCGTCCCGGTCCGGCTGAAGTCACCGCATCATTCTTGCATTGCCCCACCGCCGATGCGGAGCGGCCTACCGCGCCCGCATCAGCGGTGAGGGAGCGGAAATACTGCCGAAACAAGATGTCTATCCGCCTTTTACAGGGGGGAAACTCCCCGGGGACATCCCGCTGGAAAACTATCAATTGACCGGTATTCCGCAGCTTTCGGCCGAGTGCTGCAGCACCGGCGGCCCCCGCCACGCATCCCAAGCCCCCCGGAGAATCTGATGACCTCAACCGTTCTTCCCACCGTCCATGAGGACGATGCGGACCTGACGTCCCTGGGCTACCAGCCCACCCTCCACCGCAAACTCGGCCGCTACGCCTCCTTCGCGGCCGGCTTTTCCTTCGTGTCCATCCTGACCACCATCTTCCAGCTGTTCGCGTTTGGTTACTCCTTTGCCGGTCCTGCCTTCTTCTGGACGTGGCCGGTGGTCCTGGTGGGCCAGCTGCTCGTGGCCCTGAACTTCGCGGAGCTCGCCGCCCGCTACCCGCTGTCAGGAGCGGTGTACCAGTGGGCGCGCCGGGTCGGCGGGGAAGGCGTGGGCTGGTTCGCAGGCTGGTTCATGGCCATCGCCCAGGTTGTCACCGCCGCAGCCGCAGCCATCGCCCTCCAGGTGGTGCTGCCCCAGCTGTGGGACGGCTTCCAGGTGGTGGGCGGCGATCCTGCCTTGAATACCGTCTCGGGAGCCGCCAACGCAGTGATCCTCGGAGCCGTCCTCCTGGTGGCCACCACCATCATCAACTCGCTCGGCGTCAGGCTCATGGCCCACGTGAACTCGGTCGGCGTGACCTGCGAGATCGTGGGCGTCGTGGCCGTGATCCTTGCCCTCATCAGCGCAGCCCAGCGCGGACCGGACGTGGTGGCGGACACCACCGTGCTCCAGACATCCGACCTCGGCGCGGTGGGAGCCTTCCTGGTCTCGGGCCTGATGGCCGCCTACGTGATGGTGGGCTTCAACTCCGCCGGGGAGCTCTCGGAAGAAACCAAGGACCCCCGCCGCACCGCCCCGCGCACCATCCTTTCCGCCCTGCTCATCTCGGGCATCGGCGGGGCGCTCATGATCATCACGGCCCTGATGGCAGCGCCGAGCCTCGACGACGGCCGGCTCGCCACCGAGGGCCTGCCCTACGTCCTCACCGCAGTCCTGGGCACCTTCTGGGGCAAGGTCCTGCTGGTGGATGTCGCCATCGCCATCTTCGTGTGCACCCTCGCCATCCAGACCGCCGGCTCGCGCCTGGTGTTCTCCATGGCTCGGGACGGCAAGCTCCCCGCGTCCGCCCTGCTGTCCACGGTCCACCCCACCCGGGGCACCCCCATGTGGCCGTCGATCATCATCGGCGCCTTGGCCGTGGGCGTCTTGGCCATCAACGTGGGCAACGCGGCACTGTTCACCACCCTCTGCAGCGTCTGCATCGTGATGGTCTACCTGGCCTACCTCCTGGTCACCGTGCCGCAGCTCATCAACCGCCTTCGCGGCGACTGGAACCGGGTGGGGCAGACCCTGCCCGCCGGCCTCTTCTCCCTGGGCCGCTGGGGACTCCCCGTCAACATCCTCGCCGTCCTCTACGGGGCCGTGATGGTGGTCAACCTCGCCTGGCCGCGGCCCGAGGTCTACGACCCCTCCGGTGAAAACGGGCTCCTCCTCTACTCGGCACCGCTGATGGTCACGGTGGTCCTGCTCCTGGGCATCTGGGTGCGGCGCCGGAACCTCGCGGCCAGCGCCTGAGCCCTTCCAGGACCAGCACATTTCAGAACCAGCACACTTCAGAATCAGCACGCTTCAGAACCAGCACAGGACCGACATGACACAAGTTACCGAAAGCCCGGCAACGGGGACCGCCACCACCGCAGGCGCCCGCGCCCACGCCAGGGAGCAGCACGGCAGGACCGCCGAAACCATGCGCTTCGTGCCCGCCTCCACAGCCCCGGCACGCCTGACGGAAGGACTGCCGGAAGGCGCAGCGGCGAAGCTCTCCTGGGCGGAATCCCTGGCCTTTGGCCGCTACACCACGCTGAACCTGGCCCGCGGAACAAGGATCCGGCTCACCGATACCTCCGGTGACGCCTGCGTCCACACCCTCCTCTACCGCGCGGGAGCCCTTCACGAGCGCCTCAACGTGGCTGACACCGTCAAGGTCCCCTGGCAGGCGTACCCCGGCACGGGCCACCCGCTGCTCTCCGACGCCGGGCGCCTCATGGCCACCATCGTGGCTGATACCTCCTCCCGGCACGACGCCCTGACCGGCGCCACCACCCTGGAAGGAAACACGGCCCGGTACGGGGCCGGAACCGCCCACAGCACATCACCCGCAGCCCGCGAACTGCTCACCCTGGGCGCACTCAAGAGCGGGCTGGGGCCCGCCGACGTGGCGCCGTCGTTGTCCTTCTTCAAGGGCATCAGCGTGGACCCTGCCGGCAGCATCACCTTCACCGGAAGTGCCAGCCCGGGAGCCGCCGTCGAACTCCTGCTCCAGATGGACGCAGTCCTGGTGCTGGCCAACACCGCGCACCCGCTGGACCCCCGCCCGGACTTCACCGGCACGGCAGTGGACATCGCCGCCTGGCACGCACCGCAGGACCTCGCGGCCCTTGCGGCGGGCACCCTCACCGGCGCGCTGCCCCCTGAACACCTGCAGGCACTGCAGAACACCGAACACGACCTGACCGCGAGGAATGCCCGATGAACACCGCCACCTACGCCGCCGACGCCCGTGAAGCAGCCCTCGCCGCCGGAGCCGTTGTCCTTGACGGATACGTCGAGGCACGCGGCCCCTGGTCCGCCGTCGTGGCCGCCGGAGACGTGCTGACCATCGTTGACCTGGAAGGCAACCAGGCAGTGGACTGCCTGCTGTACGCCGCCCGGGACACCACCGTGCGCTACTCGGCAGCCGTCACCATCGCCCGGCAGCAGTCGATCGTCCTCACCACGGGGTCGGTCCTGCGGGCTGAGACCGGCGCGCCGCTCATGACCGTGGTGGCCGACGAGGTGGGTGTGCACGACACCATCGGCGGCGCCTGCTCGCAGGAGTCCAACACCCTCCGCTACGGCCAGCACACCCGGGAACAGCACGCCTGCGTGGAGAACTTCCTGATCGAGGGCTCACGCTGGGGCCTCGGGAAACGGGACCTGGTGTCCAACATCAACTGGTTCATGAACGTGCCCGTGGACCCGGACGGCGCCCTGGGCATTGTGGACGGCCTTTCCGCTCCCGGGAAGCGCGTGGCACTCCGGGCAGAGGTGGACACCCTGGTCCTGGTGTCCAACTGCCCGCAGATCAACAACCCGTGCAACGGCTTCAACCCCACCCCTGTCCGCATGATCGTCACCCGGCCGGAGGCTGCACTGTGAATACGTCCATGACCCAGAACCGTTTCGACACCCTCCTGGTGGCCAACCGCGGCGAAATCGCCTGCCGCATCATCGAATCCGCCCGGAAGCTGGGGCTGCGGACCGTCGCCGTCTTCTCCGAGGCGGACAGGGGAGCAAAGCACGTCCGGCTGGCCGACGAAGCCGTGCTCCTGGGGCCGGCCCCGGCGAAGGAGTCCTACCTTCGCGTGGACGCCCTGCTGGACGCGGCCCGGTCTACCGGGGCCGGCGCCATCCACCCCGGCTACGGCTTCCTCTCCGAGGACGCCGCGTTCGCCGAAGCCGTTGAGGCCGCCGGCCTGGTGTTTGTGGGACCCACCGCTGAACAGCTGCGCATCTTCGGCACCAAGCACACCGCGCGCGATGCCGCCAAAGCCGCGGGGGTGCCCATGATTGCCGGATCCGGCCTGCTGGCGGACGTGGACCAGGCTGTTGCCGCCGGCGCCGCCATCGGTTTCCCGCTGATGCTCAAGGCCACCGGCGGCGGCGGGGGCATCGGCATGACGGTGTGCCGCGACGAGGCCGAACTCGCGGAAAGCTTCCCGCGCGTGGCCCGCCTGGCCGGGGCGAGCTTCGGCACCGCCGGTGTGTTCGCTGAGCGGTACGTCGAAAACGCCCGGCACATCGAGGTGCAGGTCTTTGGCGACGGCGCCGGCCGGGTGGTCAGCCTGGGCGACCGGGACTGCTCACTCCAGCGCCGCCACCAGAAGGTCCTCGAGGAGGCACCCGCGCCGGACCTGCCGGACGGACTGCGTGAAGAACTGCACCGCAGCTCCCGCGCACTGTGTGCCTCCCTTAACTACCGTTCCGCCGGTACCGTCGAGTTCGTCTACGACTCCGCCCGCCGCGAGGCGTCCTTCCTTGAGGTCAACGCCCGCCTCCAGGTGGAGCACCCCGTCACCGAGGCGGTCACCGGCGTGGACCTGGTGGAATGGATGCTCCGCCTGGCCCAGGGCGGCAGTGAAGCGGAAGCGGTCCTGGCGGACCGGCCGGACAGCCTGCCCGTGTCCGGACATGCCGTTGAGGCGCGCGTTTACGCCGAGGATCCGGCCCGCGGTTTCCAGCCCAGCGCCGGCACCGTAACCAACGCCGCCTACCCCTCCGGGGATGTCCGCGTGGACGCCTGGGCCGAAACCGGCACCGAGGTTTCCACCAACTACGATCCCCTCCTGGGCAAGGTCATCACGTCCGGCCGGGAGCGGACCGACGCCTTCGACCGGCTGGCCGCCGCGCTCGCCGGCACCCGGATCGACGGGATCGAGACCAACCTCGGCATGCTCCGCGCGGCCACCGGCCTGGACGTGGTCCGCGCGGTGCAGCACTCCACCAGCACGCTGGACAACGTGGGCGACCCCGAACCCCGGATCACCGTGGGCAGGCCGGGCCTGCAGACCAGCGTCCAGGACTGGCCCGGACGCACCGGCCTGTGGCAGATCGGCGTGCCGCCGAGCGGCCCCATGGACGACCTGTCCTTCAGGCTCGGAAACACCGCGCTGGGCAACCCCGAAGGAGCGCCCGGCCTGGAATTCACCATGACCGGCCCCTCCCTGACCTTCACGCACCCCACCACGGTCTGCGTCACCGGTGCCGAGGTGACCGTCACCGTGGACGGACAAGAGGTGCCCGCGTGGACTCCAGTAACCGTCCCGGCGGGCGGAACGCTCGACGTCGGCACGGCCTCCGGCGCCGGGCTCAGGGGATACATCCTGTTCCAGGGCGGCCTGGACATCCCGCAGTACCTGGGCAGCGCCTCCACCTTCACCCTGGGCCAGTTCGGCGGGCACGCGGGGCGGGTCCTGCGCGCCGGCGACGTCCTCCGCGCAGCAGCGCCTGCCGTTGGCAGCAGCGGCAACCTTGCGGCGGCGGCAGTCCCCGTGGACAGCCGGCCCGCCCTGGCCTCAACCTGGGAGCTGGCCGTGACGGAGGGGCCGCACGGTGCCCCCGAGTTCTTCCGGCGCGAGGATATCGACGAGCTCTACGCGTCCGAGTACGAGGTCCACTTCAACTCCGCCCGCACCGGTGTGCGGCTCATCGGCCCCAAGCCGCGCTGGGCCCGCACCGACGGCGGCGAGGCTGGACTGCACCCGTCCAACATCCACGACACCGCCTATTCGGTTGGCGCGCTGGACTTCACCGGTGACACGCCCATCCTGCTCGGACCGGACGGTCCCAGCCTCGGCGGCTTCGTCTGCCCGGTCACCGTGGTGACGGCCGAGCGCTGGAAACTGGGCCAGCTGCGGCCCGGCGACAAAATCAGGTTTGTTCCCGTCAGCGTCAGCCAGGCGCCGTCGGCCAGTGACCTTGGCCCGGGCCGCCAGCTGGTCCTGCCCGGCGACGCCGGGTGGTCCGGCACTTTCCCGCCAAGCCTTCCAGCGGCTGCACCGGCTGCCGGCCGTCCAAAACGTACGGTAGGCGGTGACGGCGACGACGGCGTGCTGGGCCGGGTGCCGGAAGGCCCCGGAAGGCCTGCGGTCACCTACCGACGTTCCGGTGACGACAACCTGCTGGTGGAATACGGGGAGATGGTCCTGGACCTCGGCCTCCGTGCCAGGGTGCACGCCCTGCACCAGCACATTGAGCAGCTCCGCGTGCCCGGGATCGTGGACCTGACCCCGGGAATCCGCTCCCTTCAGATCAAGGTGGACCCGTCGGTCCTCGCCACGAAGAAACTGCTGGGACTCGTCCGGGAGATCGAGGCAGCCCTGCCGGCGAGCTCGGAGCTCGTGGTTCCGAGCCGCACCGTCCGCCTGCCGCTGTCCTGGGACGACCCCGCCACCCGGGAAGCGATTGAACGCTACATGGCCGGCGTCCGGGACGACGCCCCATGGTGCCCCTGGAACATCGAGTTCATCCGCCGGATCAACGGCCTGGATTCGGTCAACGACGTGTTCGACACCGTCTTCAACGCCGAATACCTGGTCCTCGGGCTGGGTGACGTGTACCTTGGCGCCCCCGTCGCAACCCCGCTGGATCCGCGCCACCGGCTGGTCACCACCAAGTACAACCCCGCCCGCACCTGGACACCCGAGAACGCGGTGGGCATCGGCGGCGCGTACATGTGCATTTACGGCATGGAGGGCCCGGGCGGCTACCAGTTCGTTGGCCGCACCACGCAGGTCTGGTCGCGCTACGCGGACTCCGCCCCCTTCGAGCCGGGTTCGCCGTGGCTGCTGCGCTTCTTCGACCGCATCTCCTGGTACCCGGTCAGCCCGGAGGAACTCCTGGACCTGCGGGCGGACATGGCCGCCGGGAGGGGCCGCGGCGTCGGGATCGAGGACGGCACCTTCTCGCTGGCCGAGCACGAGGTGTTCCTCGAGGAAAACCGCGAATCGATCACCGCCTTCCGGGAAAAGCAGGGTGCGGCGTTCGCGGTTGAACGGCAGGCCTGGGCAGACGCCGGCGAGTTCGACCGCGCGGAGGCTCTTGCCGCCGTCGTGTCGCCGGTTGTGGACGACGTGGCGGTCCCGGACGGCGGATCCCTGGTGGCCGCACCGTTCGCGGCGAGCGTCTGGAAGGTCGACGTGAAGGCCGGGGACCGGGTGGTGCAGGGCCAGCCGCTGGTGTCCCTCGAAGCGATGAAGATGGAAACCGTACTCGAAGCACCCTGCGACGGCGTGGTGCTCCGGGTCCTTCCGGCCGCGGGTTCGCAGGTAGTCGCGGGGGAGGCCGTGGTGGTGCTCGGCGCCTTGGACGCGGAAAAACAGGACGTGGAAGCCCCCGAACTGGAAGAGGCAGCAGTATGACCGGCACAACCTCAGGTAAGGCCGCCGCACGGGTCCGGGCCGCACTCGCCGCAGTGGATGCGGTGGACCGGCCGGAAATCTGGATCACCCTCCGCGGGGCGGATGAGCTGCTCAGCGAAGCCGCTGCCATCGACACCGCCGTTGCCGGGGGTGCGGACCTGCCCCTCGCCGGGCTCCTGCTCGCGGTCAAGAACAACGTTGACGTGGCAGGCATCCCCACCACGGCGGCGTGCCCCGGCTTTGCGTACACGCCGGAACAGGACGCCGAAGCCGTGGCCCGACTCCGTGCCGCCGGAGCCCTGGTGCTGGGCGCCACGAACCTTGACCAGTTCGCCACCGGCCTGGTGGGCACGCGGAGCCCGCACGGCGCGGTCCGCGATTCCCGCCGCCCGGACTTCATCTCCGGGGGCTCCAGCTCCGGCTCCGCGGTTGCCGTGGCACTGGGCCTGGTGGACATCGCCATCGGCACGGACACCGCCGGCTCGGGCCGCGTGCCCGCCGGGCTGCAGGGAATCGTGGGCATCAAACCCACGCTGGACGTCGTGTCCACGGCTGGCGTGGTGCCGGCCTGCCGGTCCTGGGACGCCGTCACCATCTTTGCCCGCCACCTTTCCAGCGCAGAGCTTGCCATGGGCGTCATGGCCGGGGGATCGCGGGCCTGGCCGGCCGGCATCCGCTTGGCCGCACCGGAGAAGCCGCGGGTAGCGTACCCGGCAACCCTGCCGGCGCTGCCTGAATCCTGGGCTGCGGAGTTCCACCGGAACATCGGTCGCCTGCAGGAGCTGGGCGTGGAAGCGGAAGCCATCGACTTCGACGCCTTCCTCGACGCTGCCCGGCTGCTGTACGACGGCGGCCTGGTGGCCGAACGCTACGCCGCCGTCGGCGAATTCATTGAAAAGGCCGACGGCGGCGCCGGCACCCGGGCGGGCCTCGACCCCACGGTGGAGGGAATCATCCGGGCAGCGGGCAGGGTGCCTGCCCACCGGTACGTGTCTGATACGGCCAGGCTGGAGGCCCTGAAGGACACGGCGATGGCGCAGCTGGAAGGGTTTGATGCGCTGCTGATCCCCACCGCCCCGTTCCACCCCACCCTTGCCGAGGTGGCCGCGGACCCGGTGGGAGTGAACTCACTGATGGGGACCTACACCAACTTCTGCAACCTGTTCGACCTGTGCGCGGTGGCGGTGCCCGCCGGGGAAGTGGAGGGTGCCCAGTTCGGCCTGACCGTGGTGGGCCGGACCTTCGACGACGCCGTCGCCGCCGATATTGCGCGCCGGCTCGAATCTACCCCGGACGTTCCGGCGCTCTTTGCCGGCGGCGCGGCACCGGCAGCGGCGGACAAAGCCGCCCACCCGCCGTCGTCCGCTCCCTGGCCGCTGGCCGCAGGCGCTGACGCTGTGCCGCTCGTTGTGGTGGGCGCGCACCGCAAGGGGCAGCCGCTGGCGCCCCAGCTCGAGGAACTGGGCGCCGCCTGGGACGGCCTGGTGCGGACAGCGGAGCGCTACCGCATGGTGTCCCTCGACACCGTGCCGCCCAAGCCGGGGGTATACCGCTCGGACCGCGGCGGCGCGGAGCTGGTGGGTGAACGGTGGCTGGTGTCCCCGGCGGGACTCGGCGCGTTCCTGGCTTCCCTGCCCGAACCCATGCTGCTCGGATCCATCGAACTCGCGGACGGGTCATCCGCCGTCGGCTTCGCGTGCGATGCGGTGGCCGCCGCCGGCGGGGAGGACATCACATCCTGGGGTGACTGGCTGGCAGACCGCAGCGGGGAGCGCCACCCCAGGAGCGTCTGGCAGAACCTGGGGGATGCGGCCCTGGCCGGATTCAGCCGTGGCCGTGACTAGCCCTTAAAGTACTCCGAGATGTCCGCCACCAGTTCATTCACGGCTGCGGGGATGGAGCCGTGGAAACCCTTGGGGGAGAGCTCGAACGTGCTGCCGGGAACGGCGCCGTGCAGCCGCTCCGCCGTGGCCTTGTAGTAGCTGGGGCTCTTGCCGCCGGCCATGAAGTGGGTGTTGGCGGGCAGCACGCTGAAGTCCCTGGCGTGGTCCGCCTCCTTGTACGCGGCACGCAGCTCGCCGACGCCGCTGGGCATGACCTCGCGGAACATCCTGTTGACCTTGGTCCGGGACAGCAGGGCCATGAGTCCGGCAAGGACCGGCTCAGGGATCCGCGCCATCGGCGAACCCGGGCTCGTGGCACGCTTCATGTGGGCCAGGGCGTGCCCCACCCGGCCGTTGTTGACGGCGTCCTCGAATCCGGACAGCCAGGAGGTGTCGATGCTGCCGTCAATGTTCACGGCGGCGTCGTATACCGCGAGCTTGTCCGGCACGTAGGCGGTCCCGGTGAACTCCTGGACGGCGTTCAGGGCCACGGACCCGCCCAGGCTGTGGCCCAGGATGTTCCGTGCACCTGTGGCGTCCAGGACGGTGCGCACGTCTGCGATCTCGGTTGCCATGGAGTAGTCGGCCGGCTGCCCGGACGAGCTGCCGCGGCCCCGGCGGTCGTAGACGTCCACGGCCCAGCCTTCGCCCAGGCCCTTTGCCAGCGCCACGGAAAACGGCCGGTAGATCAGGGCAGTCAGGAAGGCCCCGCCGATCAGCAGCACACGGCGTACTCCCGGCGCATCCTCGGTGCCGTAGCTGTACAAAGCCAGCCGGCCGCCGTCGTGCGTTGGAAGTACCTGTTCTTTCACCACCCCATCCTAGGCAGGACAGCGAAGGTACCCGGGGCACGCCCGGGGCCGGGCGGTTTGCGTCCGAATCCGGGGTCCCCGAAGTCCCGGTAAACTTGGGGATTGTGACTTCCCAAAACACCCCCGCGCCCAAGAACGCCCCAGAGCCGCTCGACGCCAGCGAGCAGATGCGGATCCGCATGGAGAAGCGCGCCAAACTCATCGAGCGCGGCTCCGAGGCGTACCCGGTGGGTGTGGAGCGGACGCACTCCCTCGCCGAGGTCCGCGAAAAGTATGCCCACCTCGAAGCGGACGACACCACCGGCGACACCGTCGGCGTCACCGGACGCGTCGTTTTTGTCCGCAACACCGGAAAGCTGTGCTTCGCCACCCTCCAGGAAGGCGGCACCGACGGCAAGGGCACCCGGCTCCAGGCCATGCTCAGCCTCGCCAACGTGGGCGAGGGAGCGCTCGCCGACTGGAAGGCCCTGGTTGACCTGGGCGACCACGTCTTCATCAAGGGCGAGGTCATCTCCTCCCGCCGCGGCGAACTGTCCGTCATGGCGGACTCGTGGTCCATGGCCTCCAAGGCCCTCCGCCCGCTGCCGGTGCTGCACGCGGAACTGAACGAGGAAACGCGCGTCCGCCAGCGCTACGTTGACCTGATGGTCCGCGATGAAGCCCGCGAAATGGTCTACACCCGTGCAGCCATCACCCGCTCCATCCGCGAAACCCTCTTCCGCCACAGCTATGTGGAGGTGGAAACCCCCATCCTGAACCTGGTCCACGGCGGTGCCCTGGCGCGCCCGTTCGAGACCCACATGAACGCCTTCGACCAGAAGATGACCCTGCGCATCGCCACCGAGCTCTACCTCAAGCGTGCCGTGGTGGGCGGGATCGACCGCGTCTACGACATGGGCCGCGTGTTCCGCAACGAGGGCGTGGACTCCACCCACAGCCCCGAGTTCACCACCCTTGAGTGCTACGAGGCGTGGGCTGACCAGTTCGTCATGGCCGAGCGCATCAAGGAGATCATCCTCGACGCCGCTGACGCCGTGGGTGCCGGACGTGTCCTCCAGACCGAGGCGGGGGAGATCAACCTCGACGGCGACTGGGCCTGGCTTGCGGTGTACCCGGGCCTTTCCGACGCCGTTGGCCAGGAAGTCACGCCGGAGACGCCGCTTGAGGTGCTTCGCGGGATTGCCGAAAAGCACGAGGTCAAGGTGGACCCCAAGTGGGACGCCGAGAAGCTGGCTGTCGAGCTGTTCGGCGAGATCGTGGAACCAACGCTGCTGAACCCCACCTTCGTCTACGACTACCCGCCCTCCGCCCAGCCGCTGGCCCGCCCGCACCGGGAGGACGGCCGGCTGATCGAGGCCTGGGACCTCATCATCGGCGGCATGGAACGCGGCACGGCCTTCTCCGAGCTGATCGACCCCGTCATCCAGCGTGAACGGCTCACCGAGCAGTCGCGCCACGCCGCGGCCGGTGACGACGAGGCCATGCAGCTGGACGAGGACTTCCTGCGCGCGCTCGAGTACGGCGCTCCGCCGATGGGCGGTATCGGGCTGGGCATCGACCGCCTGGTCATGCTGTTCACCGGCGCCGGAATCCGCGAAACCATCCTCTTCCCGCTCCTCAAGCCGGAAGGGCACTGACCATGGAATACGTGGCCGTCCTTCTCCCGTCCATAGTGGTGGGCCTGCTTTTCTGGTTTGCCATGAAATCGATCTTCAACGCGGACAAGGCCGAGCGCCAGGCTGAGGCCCAGGCCCAGGCCCAGGCCCAGGCCCAGGCAGAAGCCGAAAGCCGGACTGCGGCACCCGCTGACCGCCCTGAGCCGGAATCGAATAGATAAACCCCCACACTTTTCCCCCAATATCCACAGGAACCATTCAGTACTTTGACGCGTTGCCATAAAAAGAGTCATACTTTTTAGGAAACATCCTGCTTTTCTGAAAACCGAACCCTTTCCATAAGGAAGTCTTTTAAATGGCACAGAAAGTAAACATCATCCTCGTTGATGATCTGGATGGGGGATCCGCAGACGAGAATGTGAAGTTTGGCCTTGACGGGGTCAACTACGAGATTGACCTTTCGGCGTCAAACGCCGCCGAGCTCCGGTCTTCGCTTGAGCGGTTTGTTGCAGCCGCACGGAAATCCTCCGGTGGCGGCCGGGCCGTCCGAACCAAAGCAGCAGCCAGCGGCCGCAGCCACGATTCTGCCCAAATACGGCAGTGGGCGCGTGAAAACGGCTATACGGTTAACAGCCGCGGCCGAATTCAGGCCGAAATCCAGGAAGCCTACCAAAAGGCAAATTCCTAGTTCCGACCAAGGCTCCGTAAGCCCTGCTTCCCAACAACGGGAAGCGGGGCTTTTTCGGTTCTCGGACTTAACCTCGCTTTGCCTGCGGGTCCGGGCAATTCGGATTTAGCAGCCTCCATGGCACAAACGCGGGCAGTGGCGCCAGTCAAGCGTGCTGTACCCGGCAGCAGGCGCCGGCGGGGGCCGTGCGAAAGCCGGCAGGGGCACCCGCGGAGGCCCCGCCGTCGTATTCCCGAAGCCACTGCGGTTTCCCCTGTGGCGAACACGCTCCACAACCAGAGGCCAGCCACGTAGCATCAAAGTACGTCGTAGCTAGGAGTGTGGCGAAATGTTTGAGCGATTTACGGACCGTGCCCGTCGCGTAGTTGTGCTTGCCCAAGAAGAGGCACGCATGCTGAACCACAATTACATCGGTACCGAACACATCCTCTTGGGTCTGATCCATGAGGGTGAGGGTGTTGCCGCCAAAGCTCTTGAGTCCTTGAGCATTTCGCTCGACGGCGTTCGCGAGCAGGTGCAGGAGATCATCGGGCAGGGCCAGCAGGCGCCGTCCGGCCACATCCCCTTCACCCCCCGTGCCAAGAAGGTGCTGGAGCTCTCGCTGCGCGAAGCCCTCCAGCTGGGCCATAACTACATCGGCACGGAGCACATCTTGCTGGGCCTCATCCGCGAGGGTGAGGGCGTTGCCGCCCAGGTGCTGGTCAAGCTCGGCGCCGACCTGAACAGGGTCCGCCAGCAGGTCATCCAGCTCCTTTCGGGCTACCAGGGCAAGGAGACCGCCGGCGCAGGCGTCGGCTCCGGCCAGCCCGAGGGCGCGCCCGCAGGATCCGTGGTCCTGGACCAGTTTGGCCGCAACCTCACCCAGGCTGCGCGCGAAAACAAGCTGGACCCGGTCATCGGGCGCGAGCAGGAGATGGAGCGCGTCATGCAGGTCCTCTCCCGCCGCACCAAGAACAACCCCGTCCTGATCGGCGAGCCGGGCGTCGGCAAGACGGCCGTCGTCGAGGGCCTTGCCCAGGCGATTGTCCGCGGCGACGTCCCCGAGACCATCAAGGACAAGCAGCTCTACACCCTGGACCTCGGTTCGCTGGTGGCAGGCTCGCGCTACCGCGGTGACTTCGAAGAGCGCCTGAAGAAGGTCCTCAAGGAAATCCGCACCCGCGGCGACATCATCCTCTTCATCGACGAGATCCACACCCTGGTGGGTGCGGGTGCCGCCGAGGGAGCCATCGACGCTGCCTCGATCCTGAAGCCCATGCTGGCCCGTGGCGAGCTGCAGACCATCGGTGCCACCACGCTGGATGAGTACCGCAAGCACATCGAAAAGGATGCCGCCCTGGAGCGCCGCTTCCAGCCGATCCAGGTCAAGGAACCCTCCGTGGCACACGCCATCGAGATCCTCAAGGGCCTGCGTGACCGCTACGAGGCGCACCACCGCGTCACCATCACCGACGGCGCACTGGCCTCTGCTGCCAGCCTCGCCGAGCGCTACATCTCTGACCGCTTCCTGCCGGACAAGGCGATCGACCTGATCGACGAAGCCGGCGCCCGGCTGCGCATCCGCCGCATGACCGCTCCGCCGGAGCTCAAGGCCATGGACGAGCGCATCGCCAAGCTGAAGATGGAAAAGGAGTCCGCGATTGACGCGCAGGACTTCGAAGGTGCAGCCGCGCTCCGTGACAAAGAGCAGAAGATGATCACCGAGCGCGCCGAGAAGGAACGCCACTGGAAGTCCGGCGGCATGGACGACATCTCCGAGGTGGATGAGGACCTCATCGCCGAGGTGCTGGCCAACTCCACCGGCATCCCCGTGTTCAAGCTGACCGAGGAAGAATCCTCGCGACTGCTGAAGATGGAAGACGAACTGCACAAGCGCGTAGTCGGCCAGAACGAGGCCATCAAGGCCCTGTCCCAGGCCATCCGCCGCACCCGTGCAGGGCTCAAGGACCCCAAGCGTCCGGGTGGCTCGTTCATCTTCGCCGGCCCCACCGGCGTCGGCAAGACCGAACTTGCCAAGGCACTCGCGGAGTTCCTGTTCGGTGAAGAGGACGCCCTCATCACGCTGGACATGTCCGAGTACTCCGAGAAGCACACCGTCTCGCGGCTCTTCGGTGCCCCTCCGGGCTACGTGGGCTACGAGGAAGGCGGCCAGCTGACCGAGAAGGTCCGGCGCCGTCCGTTCTCCGTGGTGCTGTTCGACGAAGTGGAGAAGGCCCACGCGGACCTCTTCAACTCACTGCTGCAGATCCTGGAAGACGGCCGCCTGACCGACTCCCAGGGCCGCGTGGTGGACTTCAAGAACACCGTGATCATCATGACCACCAACCTCGGCACCCGGGACATCTCCAAGAGTGTGGCCACCGGCTTCCAGTCCGGCACCGACACGCAGACCGGCTACAACCGCATGCGCGCCCGTGTCACGGAGGAACTCAAGCAGCACTTCCGCCCCGAGTTCCTGAACCGTGTGGATGACGTTGTGGTGTTCCCGCAGCTCACCCAGGACGAGATCATCGAGATCGTGGACCTGTTCGTCACCCGGCTGGAGAAGCGCCTCAAGGACAAGGACATGGGCATCGAGCTCACGCCGGCGGCCAAGGTGCTCCTCGCAACCCGCGGCTACGATCCCGCGATGGGTGCCCGGCCGCTGCGCCGCACCATCCAGCGCGAGATCGAGGACCAGCTCTCCGAGAAGATTCTGTTCGGTGAGATCCACGCCGGCGACATCGTCGTCGTGGACGTGGAAGGCGAAGGCGACGACGCGAAGTTCACGTTCGCCGGCAACGCCAAGCCGCGCATCCCGGAAATCGCCCCGAGCGTCTAAGCACCAAAACCGAAGGCCCCGCCAGCTCCTCGAGCAGGCGGGGCTTTCGCTTTGCCCTCCGTCCCGTCAAAGCGTTGGCATCCGGCGGTCACCCGTGGCTAAGTCGCTGCGGCACCGGAGTCATTTGCCGCTTGCTGCTCCTCCGTCGCTTTGACGCAAGCTACACAAATGACCCCGGCCCCTCCGCTTCACACGAAGGCGCGCCGCCCGCAGGTGGCGGCGGTCAGGCATTTGTGTAGGCGCCGTCAAAGCGAGGAACGAGCAGGCGCCGGCAAATGTCTCGGGCGACGGCGCCAAGCCAGCCAGGCACCCCTCGGCCCACGAAGTGACGAATGTGCCGCCGTCGTTCCGCCGGTAGTGAAGTGGTTGTGACGGGGGGGCACAACTCGGGTTGAATCGGGGGCATGGCTAACTTGGAACCGGCGATCCCGGATGAGCAACCTTTGACCCCTTTTCATGATCTGGACCATTACCTGTCCATCCCGCGGGTAAGCGGGCTGGCTATGAGCCCCGACGGCCGGCGGCTGGTCACTACCGTGGCCACCCTGAACGGCAAGGGCACCGAATTCGCCACGGCGCTGTGGGAGCTTGACCCCGCCGGGCAGAAGCAGGCGCGCCGGATCACCCGCAGTGCCAAGGGCGAGGCCGGGGCGGCGTTCGCAGCCAATGGCGATGTCTACTTCACCTCCGCCCGGCCGGACCCGGACAGTCCGGACGGCGACCCCGTGAACGCCCTGTGGCTGCTTCCCGCGGATGGCGGCGAGGCCCGGGTGGTGCTGAACCGGCCCGGCGGGGTGGGCGCCGTGATAACGGCCAAAGCGGCGGACGCCACGTTTGTTGTCGCGGAGGTCCTGGCAGGCTCGGCCGATGAAGAGGACGACGCCGAACGCCGCAAAGCCCGCAAGGACAACAAGGTCTCCGCCATCCTGCACAGCGAATACCCGGTCCGTTACTGGGACGCGGACCTGGGCCCCGGCCAGCCACGTATTTTCGCTGTCGAGCAGGGCCCCGACAAGGAGCACGGCAAGCCGGGCACCGTGGATGCCGCGGCGCCGCTGGTCCTGCGGAACCTCACCCCGGACGCGGGGCCCAGGCTCCGCGAGGCGGAAACCGCCGTCAGTCCCGATGGCAGGACCATCTACGCGAGCTACACGAGGCCGCTGGCAAGGGCGGACAGCCGGTCCATCCTGGTGGCCGTGGACGTGGCGTCCGGCAGCACAAAGGTGCTCCTGGATGAGGAAGGCATGAGCTACTTCCCCGGGCCCGTCAGCCCGGACGGCAGCACCCTGGCAGTGGTCAGCGAAAGCGACACCACGCCGCACCAGGCACCGCAGGTCAAGCTCCACCTGCTGGATGTCTCCGGGGCGCACGGCGACACTCCGGGCAGCCTCACCGCCGTAGCGCATGACTGGGACCGGTGGCCCAGGCCCGCCGCCTGGCTTCCCGACGGGTCCGCCCTCCTGGCCACCGCGGACGACGACGGCGCGTCGCCGGTTTTCCGGATCAGTGTCCCCGCAGCTTCGGCTGAAGTTGGCGTCACCCGGGTGACAGAGGATGCCGCGGCCTATACCGACGTCGTGGTTTCTCCGGACGGACGAAGCGCCTACGCGCTCCGGAGCTCGTATGAGTTCCCGCCCGAACCGGTCCGCATCGACCTCCAGACCGGCGAGACCACCCGCCTGCCCGCCCCGGCGGAGCGTCCCGTCCGCCCCGGCAGGCTGGAACGCATCGCGGCGACGGCGGCTGACGGGTCCCGTGTCCCGGCCTACCTGGCGCTGCCGGAGGGCGCATCAGCGGAATCCCCGGCGCCGATGCTGCTGTGGATCCACGGCGGGCCGCTGGGCTCGTGGAACGCCTGGACCTGGCGCTGGAACCCCTGGCTGCTGACGGCCAGGGGCTACGCGGTGCTGCTCCCCGACCCGGCCCTCTCCACCGGCTACGGCCAGGCCCACATCCAGCGCGGCTGGGGAACATGGGGCAGGGCTCCGTTCACCGACCTCATGGCGGTGACCGACGCCGCCGTCGAACGCCCTGACATTGACGCGGGCCGCACAGCTGCCATGGGCGGCTCCTTTGGCGGCTACATGGCCAACTGGGTGGCAGGACAGGCAGACCGGTTCAGGGCAATCGTGACCCACGCCAGCCTGTGGGCCCTGGACCAGTTCGGCCCCACGACGGATGCCTCGCAGTACTGGCTGAAGGAAATGACCGAAGAGATGGCGCTGGAGAACTCGCCGCACCGCCATGTGCAAAACATCAGCACGCCCATGCTGGTGATCCACGGGGACAAGGACTACCGGGTACCCATTGGTGAGGGATTGCGCCTCTGGTACGAGCTGCTGTCCAAATCGAAACTGGCCGCGGACCAGGACGGGCAGACGCCGCACCGGTTCCTGTACTTCCCGGACGAGAACCACTGGGTGCTCCAGCCGCAGCATGCAAAAGTCTGGTACCAGGTGGTGGAGCAGTTCCTGGCAAAGAATGTCCTGGACCAGGAGCTGCCCCTGCCGGCCGAACTGGGACTCTGAGCTCCTGGCCACCTCGTAGGATGGCTCTGTGACTGAGTCCTTCCATATCCGCCCTGCCCGCACCAGCGATGTCTCCGCCATCAAGAAACTGGTGGCGCCGCTGGCGGACCAGCGGATATTGATGGCCAAGGAAACTGTGGCCTACTACGAAAGCCTGCAGGAATTCCGCATCGCAGAGTCCAGCGACGGCGAGGTCATCGGCTGTGGAGCGCTGCATGTGATGTGGGAGGACCTCGCGGAGGTCCGCACCCTTGCCGCGTCCGAGGACTGGCGCGGCAAGGGCGTGGGGCACGTGCTGGTGGAGAGCCTCCTTGAGGAAGCGCGTGCCCTGGGTGTGGCCCGCGTCTTCTGCCTGACGTTCGAGGTGGACTTTTTCAGGCGCCACGGCTTCGAAGTGATGGCTGACCAGTCCGCAGTGGACCCCGTGGTGTACTCCGAGCTCCTGCGTTCGCACGACGAGGGCGTTGCCGAATTCCTGGATCTTGCCAGGGTCAAGCCCAACACCCTTGGCAACACCCGGATGATCCGGGTGCTCTAGCACCGTCCCCAAGACCTCCTGCAGCCGCCTGACCTGCGCATACTTGTTTTATTCGAATTGATGGATAAACTAGGTGTGGCCGGGTTGGGGGGCCCAGGGGAAGGGACAGTCATTGGGGGCTGTCCCTTTTCTGTGTCCCGGGCGGGCGGCCGCAAGGAACCTACCGCTGCCGGCCCTGCCGGTAGTAGGGTCAAGGTGACATTCTCCAGGAAGCAGAGCCAGGAGCACCGCCATGAAAAAACTCATCAATGACCCCCGGGCCGTAGTCGAAGAATCAGTACAGGGCTTCGGCCTGGCCTACCCCAATCTGGTTACCGTCAGCACAGACCCCACCTTCATCACCCGCAAGGACGCGCCGGTGGGCGGCAAGGTGGGCCTGGTCTCCGGAGGAGGCAGCGGGCATGAACCGCTGCACGCCGGCTTCGTGGGGCTGGGAATGCTCGACGCCGCTGTGCCGGGGGCGGTGTTCACCTCACCGACGCCGGACCAGATCCTTCCGGCGACCCTCGCGGCCAACTCAGGAGCCGGCGTCGTCCACATCGTGAAAAACTACACCGGTGACGTCCTGAACTTTGAAACGGCGGCCGAACTCGCGGAGGCGGAAGGCGTCAGCGTCCGCACCGTCCTGGTCAACGACGACGTCGCCGTTGAGGACTCGCTGTACACGGCCGGGCGCCGCGGCGTTGGCGGAACCGTGCTGGTGGAGAAGATTGCCGGCGCCGCCGCGGAGAGAGGCGATGACCTGGACGCCGTGGCGGCGGTCGGTGAACGCGTCAACGCCAACGTCCGCACCATGGGAGTGGCGCTGTCCGCATGCACCGTCCCGCACGCGGGCACCCCCAGCTTCGACCTGGCCGAAGACGAGATCGAGATCGGCATCGGCATCCACGGCGAGCCCGGCCGGCACCGGATCCCCATGGAGAACGCCGACGGCATCACGGACCGCCTGCTGGAACCTGTCCTGACCGATCTGGGAATCACGTCGGGGGACAAGGTCCTCCTGTTCGTCAACGGCATGGGCGGCACGCCGCTGAGCGAGCTGTACATTGTCTACCGGCGGGCGGCCCAAGTCCTCGCGGACCGTGGTGCCACGGTGGACCGTTCACTGGTGGGCAACTACATCACCGCCCTGGAAATGCAGGGGTGCTCCATCTCTGTCCTGAGGCTGGACGATGAGCTCACCGGACTGTGGGACGCGCCGGTGCACACGGCCGCGCTCCGCTGGGGCGTGTAGCGGTGGCGCTTGATGTCACCTGGGCGGTGAAGTGGCTGACCCTGTCCGCCCAGGCTATGGCCGAACACCGGGTGGAGCTGATCGAACTGGACCGGGCCATCGGGGATTCGGACCACGGGGAAAACATGGACCGGGGCTTCCAGGCCGTCCTGGACAAGCTGGCTGAGGCCCCGCCGCAGACCCCCGGCGCCGCCCTGAAGCTGACAGCCATGACCCTGATGTCAAAGGTCGGCGGGGCAGCCGGGCCGCTCTATGGCACTGCTTTCCTCCGGGCGGCAACATCGCTGGGGGACACCGCCGAAATCGACCCCGCGGCCTGGGCTGGCGCCCTTGCCGCTGCCCGCGACGGCATCGTGGCACGCGGGAAGGCCGAGTCCGGGGACAAGACGATGGTGGATGCGTGGACGCCGGCCGTGGAAGCCGCCCGGAAAGCCGCGCTGGACGGCAACGGGGATGTCCTCGCCGTCCTGGTGGCGGCGGCCGAGGCTGCCGAAGCGGGCGCCGTTGCCACCGACCCCATGGTGGCGCGGAAAGGCCGCGCAAGCTACCTCGGGGAACGAAGCGCAGGGCACAGGGACCCGGGTGCAGCGTCTTCCGCCCTGATCCTCCGCGCAGCCGTGGGGGCCGCTGCGTGACCGTCAGCCTCGTGGTGGTATCCCATAGCGAAAAAATTGCCGACGGCGCCGCGGAGCTTGCCGCGCAGATGGCGCCTGACGTCCAGGTCCTGACAGCCGGAGGCACCACTGACGGAAGGATCGGCACCAGCCTGGAGAAAGTCCTGGCTGCCCTGGACAAGGCGGGCAGCGGCGGCACCGTGATCCTCGCGGACCTGGGGTCGGCCGTGATGACCGCCGAATCCGCGCTCGAGTTCGCCGAGAACCCGGAGGAGATCGTGCTTGCGGACGCACCGCTGGTGGAGGGCCTCGTGGCAGCCGCAGTCGCAGCGCAGGGCGGCGCGGACATGCAGGCGGTGAAGCGGGCAGCCGAGTCTGTGGGCGGTCCCGCCCGCCATCCGGATGACTTCCCGCCGGGGATTGTTGGCGAAGGGCCGGCCACCGGAAAGGGGCCGGACTTCACGGGCGACTTTGAACTGGTCAACCAGGCCGGGATGCACGCCCGGCCGGCTGCGAAGATAGCCGGCGGGCTGTCCGCGCTGGACGCGGAAGTGACGGTCAACGGGGTGGACGGCGCGTCCATGACGGGACTCATGACGCTCGCCGCCGGCAAAGGGTCCGTGCTGCATGTGGAAGCCTGGGGTGCCGACGCGGAACGGGCAGTGAACTACGTGGGCGGGCTGGTGCAGGCAGGATTCGGGGAGCCGTAGCCTCCGTTCGGTGTCCGGCCGGTGTGTTCCCGCAGGCAGCGGCCCATCCTGCGAATAAGCTCGATGCCATGGAACGGCCCCAGCTCGAAGACAGCCCCGCAGAAATTGAAGTACTGGAAGGTCAAACATCCGTGGAGGAGCTGCTGGCTGATCTTGGGTTCGAATGGCGGCACAGTACTCCGGCACACGATGCGGCACCCGCGACCGCCGACGACGACGCTTTCGGGCAGCCTGCGCTGTTCTGAACCCGCACCGCGGCTCAGCCCTGCTGGCGCAGCCCTTCGGCGTCGAGTACCACCGCAGCGGTGATGAACCGGCCGCACTGTTCGCCAAACGGATAGTCCCCCCGAGGACGGAATTCGACGCTGCGGACGGGCAGTGCCGTTCCGTCCGGTGCGGTTCCCGACGCCGTGACCGTCATGGGGGATTCGGTGAGCGCCTGCAGCATCAGCACCGCGTCCTTGCTGCCGTTCGGAGATGCGGTGGCTGAGCAGACGCCGTTGGTGCAGCCCTGGTCGATGGACGAGCTTCCCGGCCGGAGTTCCACATCGTCCTCCGTGCATTCACCGTCCTGGCAGGCCTTAAGGTGCAGGCCGGCGACCTGCTGTGCGTAGCCGGCAGGAACCGTTACCGAGACGGCGGTGGCCTGGGCGATGGCGGGGCAGGGGACCGCGCCGGGGCCGGGACCGCAAGCGGTGGCGAGTCCCGCCGTCGTCATCAACGCCAAAAGCAGCCCGTGCCTGCGCATACTTCAGCGTAGGACGCCGTGGCCGGAGCGTCCCGGGCCCTGCCCAACTGATGCCCGCATTGTTATGGCCGGGGCGGCTGTGACGGCCAAACGGAGACCGGTGTGAAAGCAGGCAGGGGCGCCCGCGTCAGTCCACAGGGAAAATGCTGATGAACCACAGGGAAGCGAGGGCGAAAACGGCGAAGAAGGGGACAACGCACCCCAGCGTGGACCGGGGCTTGGAGGAAACCTGCCGCGACTCGTTGGGATTGGCGGGGTTGTAGGCCACCTCGATCGGCGCACCCGGCACGGGCTGGCTGGCAACGGGGACCTCCGATTCGCCCGCAAACAGTGTTCCCTGCGGGTCCGTGAACTGGTACATCGGAAAGAAGCGCCGGCTCCGGCTGGATCCGCCGCCGCCATTGGTCCAGCCCGCCACGCTGCCGGTAACGGTGGCCTGCACCTTCGTCCATGAAGCTGCCTGCGCCTCGTCCCGCTTCGTGGTGCGCACGGCCCGGAGCAGCGCGAACACCGCCGCGATGACGAACAGCACCCACACGATGTACAGGATCATCTTCATGGCGTCCCCCTGGTTCCCGTCACCAGAAAAGTATGCCAGCCCGCGCATACTTTCCTGTACTCACGCGGGAAGCCGGTAGCCGCCGTCGTGCATCTCCGCCAAGCCGTCGGCGATGAGGCCGGCCAGCGCCCGCTCCAGCTGTTCCGGCGCCGAGTTGAGCCGGTGCAGGGCGGCCAGCGGCACGCCGATCCCCGCCGGCGCGAATCCCAGGTCGGCCGGCTCGCGGAAGAACATGTCCGGCGGCACCGGAGTTTCGGCCAGCCGCAGCACGGCGACCACGGCGCCGCGGACCTGGCGGTCCGTGCCGTGCCACGCCTGCCCCTTGGGGACGTACGACGGCGGCGGCTCACCTGCAGCGCGCCAGGCACAAAGGTCGTTGACCGGGCAGGCCGTGCACTTGGGGGCACGGGCAGTGCACACGAGAGCGCCCAGTTCCATGACCGCAGCGTTCCACCGCACGGAACTACCGTCGTCGGCCGGAAGGAGGGAGGCGGCCAGCCGCATCTCCGCCGCGGTCAGGGCAGGGGCCGGCAGCGCAGTACCGGAAACCAGGCGGGCATGGACCCGCCTGATGTTGGTGTCCACTACGGTCTCCCGCCGGCCGTAGGCGAAGGCAGCCACAGCCGCCGCCGTGTAGCCGCCCACGCCGGGCAGCGCCAGCAGTTCAGGGTACGTGTCCGGGACCTTGCCGTTGTGGTCTTGGGTAATGGCCACGGCCGCAGCGTGCAGCCTCAGTGCCCGGCGCGGATATCCCAGCCGGCCCCAGGCGCGCACTGCTTCCCCTGCGGGTTCTCCGGCCAAGGCCGCGGGGGTGGGCCAGCGTTTCAGCCATTCGTGCCACACCGGCAGCACCCGGACAACGGGCGTTTGCTGCAGCATGATCTCGCTGACCAGGATGCCCCAGGGCGGACAGGCGGGCTCGCGCCACGGCAGGTCGCGGGCGGTTTCGCTGAACCAGCCGTTGATTCGCTCGTGCAGGCGGTTTAGGTTGGCTGCGGTCCCGGCAGCATCTGCAGGACCCGCAGGATCGGCGGGACCCGCAGGGCGCGGGGAAACGGCGGTGGCGGATTCAGTGTCGATGCCAACACTGTAATGGATGTGTTTGGGAGGGCTGAAACGGGATGTGACCAGAGCGTCGGCGGCACGGCGGCGTGGTGGGTGAACAGAAACGGGCCGGTTCTCTAGCCTAGGAGGATGGGCAGGCAAGGCGAATCATCTCCACATGGCAGGGCACCGGCATCCGGTTCCACTGCCGTCCGCAAGCCGAGCGCGGCAGTCTACCGCCGCCGTCGGCTGTTCCTGGGTGGGGCGGTCCTGTTGATCATTGCGCTGGTCAGCAGCTTCGCCGTCGCCGGCGCCTTCAGCGGCAGGTCGGAGCAGGCCTCGTCCACGGCGGCTACGGCATCTGCAGAACCTACGGCAGCGGCTTCACCGTCGACGTCCGAACCTGCCCCGACGCCCACACCGTCAGCCACTCCAGGCTGCAACCAGAACCTGGTGACCGTTTCCGCGTCCACTGACAAGGCGGCCTACGGGCCTGGCGAGAACCCCATGCTGACGCTCAAGGTGACCAACGGCGGCACCATGCCCTGCGAAGTCAACATCGGCACTTCGCAGATGGAGTTCCTGGTGACCAGCGGCGCGGACCGGATCTTCTCCTCGCGGGACTGCCAGGCCAAGAGCGAGGACCTGGTGAAGGTCATTGCGCCCGGAGCCAGCGAGACCGCAAACTTCCCGTGGTCCCGCACCCGGAGCGTGGAAGGCTGCCAGCCCATCGAAGCCAAGCCGGGCGGTGGCGGTGCGTACTACATTTTCACGGCGAAGCTCGGGTCCAAGGCCAGCCCGAAGGCTGTCTTCCAGCTGAATTAGCATCGATTGCTCCGTAATTGCCGTTTTCAGCCTCGATAACGATGATTTCGGAGCAATCGATGGGGCTACAGGAAGCGGTCCAGCAGGCTTGCTTCCGCCATCCGGCTCAGGCCCTCACGGACGGTGCGGGCGCGCTGGTCACCGATCCCGTCAACCGTCATCAGGTCATCGATGGTGGCGGCCATCAGGAACTGCAGCCCGCCAAAGTGGTCCACCAGGCGGTCCGCAACTGCCTTGGGGACTGCCTTCAGCCCGGACAGCAGGCGGTAGCCGCGCGGCTGCACCACGGCGTCGAGGTTGGCCTCCCCGCCCGCGAACCCGACAATTCCGGAAATCTTTCCGAGGTCGATCAGCTCCGTGGGGCCAAGGCTGACCAGTGCGCTGACGGCGTTCTCGATGTCCTCCGGGGTGGCATCCGGAGCGCCGTAATCGCGGATGATGACGTCGCTGCCGGGACCCCGGCCGACGGTGAGCTCATCGAGCTGGAGGGAGAGGAGGCGGCCGTCCTCACCGAGTTCCAGGACATACTGGGCTATTTCCTCGGAGATCCGGCGGACCATTTCCTGCCGCTGCAGGGTCACGGCCACGTCCCGCACGGTCACCATGGCCTCGATTTCCAGGGCCGAGAGTGAACTGGTGACCTGGTCCAGGCGCGAGCGGTACCGCTCCAGCGTTGCGAGGGCCTGGTTGGCGCGGGCCAAAACTTTCTCAGAGCCCTCCAGGACGTGCCGGAGGCCGTTGACGTACAGGGCGATGATCTGCATGGACTGGCTGACTGAAATGACCGGCACCCCGGTCTGGATGGCAACGCGCTCGGCGGTGCGGTGCCGGGTGCCGGACTCCTGCGTTTCAATGCTGGAATCCGGGACAAGCTGGACGGCCGCGCGGAGGATGTTGCCGGCGTCCTTGTCGCAGATGATGGCGCCGTCCATCTTGGCGAGTTCGCGGAGCCGGGTGGGGGAGAAGTCGATGCCGATGTCGAAGCCGCCCGAGCAGATGGAGTCGATGGTCCGGTCCGAGCCGAGGACGATCAGCGCGCCGGTACGGCCCCGTAGGATCCGCTCCAGGCCGTCGCGAAGGGGGGTTCCGGGAGCCACTCTGCCCAAGGTAGCCCTGAGTGATTCTTCGGGGCTCCGCGCCATAGTGTTCCCTTCAAAGGTGCGGACCGCCGCCCGCAGGATTGCCGGCTTCAGCAGGTTGCCGGCAGGACCAGAAAATGCTCTGTTTCCCGCAAGCTCAATGATAGGGGCAAGAAACAGCGTCTTCCGCACGGGCAAGCCCTAAAGTGCCTCATTAGGGAGTGTGGGAAAGGCGGTCCGGAACGCGTCCGACGGCGGACGGCAGGGTGGGTATTTCGGCCCGCCTGCCGGCAGGCTGATACAGCGGTTTGATCCTGGCTGCCCTAGGCCGGGTTCGACAGCGAAGCCAGCGTCCTGGTGTTGCTGTCCCAGAGGCGGGCTTCCGTGCAGCGGCCCGCCAAACGCAGGTCCAGCAGGTCCATGGCCGTCCCGAGCTGGTGCGCGGGGACGCGCCGGGCAAGGGTGACATGGGGCGTCCAGGCATCCGGCAGGGTAAGCGGCAGGGCCCCGGATATGCCTGCGTGGAGGAGGCCGTGCAGTTCAAGGAGCCGGCGGGTCACCACCACGGAGCGGGCCAGGACGTACGTTCCCGTCCGCGCGGGGAAGATGTGGACGCCGGAAAAGCTGATGTCCAGGGGCAGCCGCTGCCACAGGTTCCGGAGGGTGTCCGGCAGCTGCATGTCCGCGCCGGCCGCAAGGGTGATGTGGGGGCTGTTGCTGGGCGAGGTGTGGCCTGCCAGGCTGGGGATCCCGGCTTTCGCGAGCCTCGCCCAGTCAGCCCTGATAGCGGAATCAGTGGAATCCTCGAAGGTCAGCTCAATGCTCTGCATCCACCCATCATGCCGCCCACCACGGCCCAGGCTGCGCCCGGACGGCGGGAGCGGGGTCAGCGCATCCGCTCCCGCAGCATCCGTTCCAGGTCCCTGCTGACTTTCGTCAGAGACACCGCCCTGAGCGCTTTCTGCTCGGCAGGTGTCTGGGTTCCCCGGCGGTTGTGCTCGGCCGGACGGGACTGGTCACGGTCCCCGGCTGCAGCCAGTCCCGTGGCCAGGGGATCGAAGAAGAGGTTGCCGGAAAAGGAGATGCCCTGCACCGTTCAGGTCCTTTCCGGGCGCGGGCAGAAGCCGTCCCGCGCCGGGTTGTCTTTGGTCGTCATGCGGCCACGCTAACGGGAGGTCGTTTCACGGCCTTGAACGTCCGGTTTCGCGGGTGTTAAGCGGGTGCCGCAGCCGGTTTGCCGCCCTGCGATAAACTGGAACTTGGCCGTTTGCCAGCCCGTTTCCCCGGCCCCACCGCCGCAGTGCCTCACAGGCAGCGCCCGGGTAGTCCCAACCGCAGCGAAAGTAGCACCGTGTCCCAAGATGTCCTGACCCCCGCCCGGATCTCCGGTATTCACAAAGAGGCGGGCCGGCGTCGGACCTTTGCTGTCATTTCACACCCTGACGCTGGCAAGTCCACCCTGACCGAAGCGCTCGCCCTGCACGCCAAGGTGATCGGCACTGCCGGTGCCTCCAGCGGCAAGGCCAACCGCAAGGAAACCGTGTCCGACTGGATGCAGATGGAGAAGGACCGCGGCATTTCCATCAGCTCCGCGGCGCTCCAGTTCTCCTACCGGGACACCGTCATCAACCTGCTGGACACACCAGGCCACGCCGACTTCTCCGAGGACACCTACCGGGTGCTGGCCGCCGTCGACTGCGCCGTGATGCTGGTGGACGCCGCCAAGGGCCTGGAAACCCAGACCATGAAGCTGTTCGAGGTCTGCAAGCAGCGCAACCTGCCCATCATCACCGTCATCAACAAGTGGGACCGTCCCGGCCTGGACGCACTGGCCCTGATGGACGAAATCACCGAACGCACCGGCCTGCAGCCCATGCCCCTGACCTGGGCCGTGGGCATCTCCGG
This sequence comes from Pseudarthrobacter sp. NCCP-2145, assembly GCF_023708005.1. Taxonomy (NCBI): domain Bacteria; kingdom Bacillati; phylum Actinomycetota; class Actinomycetes; order Micrococcales; family Micrococcaceae; genus Pseudarthrobacter; species Pseudarthrobacter sp. NCCP-2145. The sequence continues at coordinate 215,993 of NZ_BRCG01000003.1, forward strand.
CGATTTCCGCGGCGTCTGGGACCTCCGCAACGACCGTTTCGCCCGGTTCCAGCGCAACAACGCCGGCGCGCAGATCGCCCTCACGGAGTACTTCACGCCCGAGGAAGCAGCCGAGAGCCAGGGCAGCAACTGGACGGACGCCGTGGACGAGGCGGGACTGGTGATCGAATCGAACCTGGAGTTCGACGTCGAGGCGTTTCATGCAGGCAAGGCCACCCCCATTCTCTTCAGCTCCGCCGCGCTCAACTTCGGCGTCAAGGAACTGCTGGACGCACTGGTGGATTTCGCTCCGCCGGCAGCCCCGCGCCCCGACGTGGACGGCAACCCACGACCGGTGGAATCGCCGTTCTCCGGTTTCGTGTTCAAGGTGCAGGCCGGCATGAACAAGGCCCACCGCGACCATGTGGCCTTCATCCGGGTGTGTTCCGGCGTCTTTGAGCGCGGAATGGTGGTCACGCAGACCCGGACCGGGAAATCCTTCGCCACCAAGTACGCGCAGCAGGTGTTCGGCCGGGAACGCGAAGTGATCGACGAGGCCTACCCCGGTGACGTCGTGGGCCTGGTTAACGCGTCCTCGCTGCGCGTGGGTGACAGCCTCTTCCTTGAGGGGCCGGTGGAATATCCCGCCATTCCGCTGTTCGCCCCCGAGCACTTCCAGGTGGCCCGCTCCAAGGACCCCAGCAAGTTCAAGCAGTTCCGCCGGGGCATCGAACAGCTCGAACACGAGGGCGTCATCCAGGTGCTCCGCTCCGACGTCCGCGGCGACCAGGCGCCGGTGCTTGCCGCCGTCGGGCCCATGCAGTTCGAGGTGGTGGAGGACCGCATGGCGCATGACTTCAGCGCCCCCATGCGGCTGGAACGCCTGCCCTACTCCCTCGCCAGGATTTCGACGGCGGACGCCATGCCGGCGCTCGCCAACGTCATCGGCGCCGAGGTTCTTTTGCGGTCCGACGGCGAGTACCTCGCCCTGTTTAACGACGTCTGGGCCCTGCGCCGCATTGAGAAGAACCACCCGGACCTCACCCTCGTGCCCATCGGCACCCACAACCCCGCAAAGTAGGAACCGTGAACGCAGGCCACAACAGCGCAGTTCAGCCCCGCGCCATCATCACCGGCGCCGGAACCATCAATCCGGTGGGTTCCACGGTCTCCGAGACCTGGGCCGGGCTGGTCGCGGGGAAATCCGGCATCGCCGCCCTTGGGGATGCCTGGACCGAACAGCTGCCCGTGAAGATCGCCGGGCAGGTCACCGCGGATCTCTCGGAGCACCTGAGCACCCGCGAGATGAAGCGGATGGACCGGTGCGGGCAGCTGGCGCTTATTGCTGCCCGGGAGGCGTGGGCCCAGGCCGGCGCCCCGGACGTGGACCCGGAGCGTTTCGCCGTGGTGATCGGATCAGCCTACGGAGGGCTGGGCTCCACTCTGGAGCAGGACCGGACCCTCGCCGCCTCGGGCCCCCGCAAGGTCTCGCCGCACACGCTGACCAGGCTGATGGTCAACGGCCCCGCGGCCTGGGTGTCCATCGACCTCGGCGCCCGCGGCGGTGCGCGCACTCCGGTCAGCGCGTGCGCCTCAGGGGCTGAGGCGATTGTCCAGGCAGCCGAGATGATCCGCTCAGGAGCGGCCGACGTCGTTATTGCCGGCGGCGTTGACGCCTCCGTGAATGACCTGGTCATCACGGGTTTCTCCCAAATCCGCGCGCTGTCCACCCGCAACGATGACCCGCAGCGCGCATCACGTCCGTTCGACGGCGGCCGCGACGGCTTTGTCCTCGCCGAAGGCGCTGCCGTGGTGGTGCTGGAGAGCGAAGAGCACGCCCGCGCCCGCGGCGCCGGGATGCTCGGGGCAGTTGCCGGCGGAGCGGTAACGTCAGACGCCAACGACATCGTGGCAGCCGACCCCGCCATGCAGCGGCGGGTCATGCAGAAGGCCCTCGAGTCCGCGGGCCTGGCTGCGGAAGACATCGGTTTTATCCACGCCCACGCCACCTCCACTCCGGTGGGGGACAAACTTGAGGGCCAGGCCATCAACGCGATTTTTGGTGCGGAGGTGCCGGTCACGTCCACCAAGGGCCACACCGGCCACCTCCTCGGCGGTGCCGGCTCCCTGGCCGCCGTGGTGGTTGTCGAGGCGCTGCGGACCGGGCTGCTTCCCGGGACCTTGAACGTCCAGGAACTGGACCCCGAAGTGGACCTCAACGTTGTTACCGAAGACGCCCACCGGCTCCAGCCGGGCTACAGCCCGGCCGGGCTGGTGAACGCCTTCGGCTTCGGCGGGCACAGTGTTGCCCTGGTGATCACCGGCGCCTAGGCCCTGCGAATCGGCCGATCACCCCGTCGCGCCCTACATCGCACCCGCATGTGGACAACGCACCCCGGCGTGCGGGGGTGCACTGACCATTGACGGGTGCCCGGCGCCCGGCCAGTGGGAGACGCAGGACGAGCCCTAGGATTCCGCGCGGACGAGTTGCACCAGCGCATCGAGAACCGGCAGTTGCCCCTTCACCAGCTTGAGACGGGCTTCCGGTTCGGGGAACCAGCGGGCATCGTCGATTTCCGGGTAGTCCTGGATCCGGCCTGACCCTTTGGGCCACTCCAGCGGGAACGTGTTGCTGGCGATCCGTTCCGGCTGGAAGTCCTGCTCCGCGGTAAAGACGGTGATGACCTTGCCGGAGGGCTGCCTGAAGGCCCCGAGCAGCCGGTAGTCCGCAGCCGGAGCCGGAGTCCCCATTTCCTCGGCAAACTCGCGCAGGGCAGCGGCCAGGGGATCCTCGTCCTCCCCGTATTCACCCTTGGGGATGGACCAGGCATGGGCGTCCTTGCGGGCCCAGAAGGGACCGCCCATGTGGGCTATCCACACCTCGAAGCCGCCTGGAGCCACCCTCCGGTACAGCAGGATTCCTGCGCTCAGAACGGGCATGTTTCCTCCGGTGGGTGGCTGTTTGAAAACTGTCGGTAGTTGCCGTCCAACGTTAACCCGCAGTTCACGGTGCTGCTTTAGGTTATTCCTTCAGGCACTCTGCTCGAAGGGACCAGTCATGGCCAGTATTGCCGAGGTGTTGGGACGTCTGACGCCGGAAGAACTAGATGAGCTCCACAGCCTTGGTCCACAGGGCCACCTGCCGCGGCACCTGGTTGACGCCCTGGACCGGGCGGCCGGCGGTCCCGGCTCCGGCCGCGGCTACTACGTGCCCACCGGCAACGTGAACAGCACCGGCGGCCCGCTGCTGGTGCTCCGCAGCGACGTGTCCGGCTGGCTGCTCAACTCCCGGCGTGACGACCCCGATTCGCTGCCACGCCACAACGGCTAACTAACCAATCAGCAGGCTCAACGCCTCGGTGAGGTGCTCCACTTCCCGTACGGAAAAACCGGCCGGGATGGGCCCCGGCCCTGCATGGCTGGCTGGAACAACGGCATGCGTAAACCCGAGCCGGTGCGCTTCCTGGATGCGCTGGTTGATGCCGGGCACCGGCCGGACTTCGCCGGCGAGGCCCACCTCGCCGAAGGCAATCAGCCGGATGGGGAGGGGCTTGCGGGCCTTTGCCGATGCTACGGCCAGGGCAACTGCAAGGTCCGTCGCCGGCTCGCTGAGCTTCACCCCGCCCACGGTGGCCACGTAGGAATCATCCTTGTGCAGCAGCGTTCCCGCGCGCTGCTGCAGGACAGCCAGCAGCATGGAAACCCGCGAGGAGTCCAGGCCGCTGGTGGCGCGCCGCGGCTGGGAATTTGGGCTCTCCGCCAGCAGGGACTGCACCTCGGCCAGCAGAGGGCGGCGGCCTTCCATGGTGACGGTGATGCAGGTGCCGGACACGGGTTCCTTGGTGCGGCTGACAAAGAGCCCGCTGGGGTCAGCCAGGCCCTGGATGCCGTCCTCGTTCAGGTCGAAGCAGCCAACATCGTCCGTGGGCCCGTAGCGGTTCTTGACGGCACGGAGCAGCCGGAGCCGCGAATGCCGCTCGCCCTCGAACTGGCACACCACGTCCACCAGGTGCTCCAGCAGCCGCGGCCCCGCAATGGAGCCGTCCTTTGTCACGTGTCCCACCAGGAGGGTGGTCATGTTCCGCCTCTTGGCCGCGGCGATTATGGACGCTGCCACTTCGCGGACCTGCGAAACGCCGCCGGCGCTGCCGTCGACATCCGCGCTGCTGAGGGTCTGCACCGAGTCCACGATCAGCAGCCGCGGCTCAATCTTCTCCACCTGCCCCAGGGCCTGGCCCAGGTCCGTTTCCGCAGAGAGGTACAGCGATTCGGCCACGGCGTCGATCCGCTCGGCGCGGAGCTTCACCTGGGCCGCGGATTCCTCACCGGTCACGTACAACACGTCCTGTGCGGTCCGGGCGAACTTCGCCGCAACGTCCAGCAGCAGGGTGGACTTGCCCACCCCGGGCTCACCGGCCAGCAGGATCACGGCGCCCGGAACCAGGCCGCCGCCCAGCACCCGGTCCAGCTCATCAACGCCCGTGGGCAGGAAGGCGGCCGTGGTGGCGTCCACCTCGGCAATGCGGCGGGCCGGCTCCAGGACTGTAGTGGCCGCCGTCGTCCGCGCAACAGCGGCGCCGGTCTCCTCAACGGTGCCCCACGCCTGGCACTCGCCGCACCGGCCCACCCACTTGACCGTGGTCCAGCCGCACTCAGCACATTTGTAGGCGGGCGCCTTGGAGGCCCGGGAAGTCTTCGTTGCCATGGATTCCACCCTAGTGGCGGGCACTGACAATCACCGGCACCGCACTTGCCTGTGATCCATGCCATCTGTATAGTCGAACCCCGAAGGCAATTTCGCCTACAGGATTGTTACCCGTGAATGGGGCAAGACCTGAGAAGCACACTCTGTGCGTCTCGGGTCTTTTTTTGTGCCCAAAAATAGACAGAGAGGTCTGACATGGCAACTGTGGACTACCGGTCGCTGGCCGGAGATATCCTCCAGGGGGTGGGCGGCGAGAGCAACATCGCCAGCGCCACCCACTGCGCAACGAGGCTCCGGCTCAAGCTGCGCGACGACAGCAAGGCGGACCAGGCCGCAATCGAGAAACTGCCCGGCGTGATCACCGTGATGAAGGCCGGCGGACAGTTCCAGGTTGTCATTGGCAACAACGTTCCCTCGGTCTACGCCGAGCTCGGCAAGATCACCAAGCTCACCGACGACGACGCAGAAGCCGGCGACGAGCCGGTTTCCCACGGCAACCTCTTCAACCGCTTCATCGACCTGATCGCCTCAATCTTCTCGCCGGTCATCTGGCCGCTGGCCGCAGCCGGCCTGCTCAAGGCGTTCCTGAGCATGGCCACCCAGTTCGGCTGGCTTGACCCCGCATCGCAGACCAACGTGATCCTGGCAGCCACCGCGGACGCCATCTTCTACTTCCTGCCGGTGTTCCTGGCAGTCACCGCTGCGAAACGGTTTAAAACGAACCAGTTCACCTCCATGGCCATCGCCGGTGCTCTGGTCTACCCGAGCATCGTGGCGCTCGCGGCGCAGGCCGAACCCGTCAACTTCGCCGGTATTCCCATGGTGATGATGAACTACACCAGTTCGGTCCTGCCCATCATTGTGGCGGTCTGGCTGCAGGGCTACGCGGAGCGCTTCCTGACGCGTGTGCTGCCTTCCGCCATCCGGAACTTCACCACGCCGCTGCTGACGCTCCTGGTCATGGTGCCGCTGGTCCTCCTGACCGTTGGCCCCGTCACCACCTTCGCTGCGCAGGGCTTGTCCGCGGGCATCAACGCGGCCTTCACGTTCGCGCCGTGGCTGGCCGGTGCCGTCATGGGCGGCTTCTGGCAGGTCTTCGTTCTCTTCGGCCTGCACTGGGGACTGGTTCCGGGCATGCTCAATGAAATTTCCACCCAGGGTTATTCCCTGCTCATGGGTCCGCTGCTCGCCGCCGTATTGAGCCAGGCCGCCGCGACGCTCGCCGTTTTGTTCCGCACCCGCAACAAGGCCCGCCGCGCGGTCGCCGGCCCCGCGGCCCTCTCCGGCTTCCTTGCCGGCATCACCGAGCCCGCCATCTACGGTGTCAACCTGCCCCTGAAGAAGCCGTTCTACTTCGGCATTGCGGGCGGCGTGATCGGCGGCGCCATCGCAGCGGCCGGCGGCAGCGGTGCCACGGCGTTCGTTTTCCCGTCCCTCCTCGGCCTCCCCGCCTTCAGCCAGGTGGGCAACTTTGGCCTGCAACTGCTGGGCACCGGTGCCGCCGTCGTCGTCGCCTTCACTCTGACGTTCTTCTTCGGCCCGCGTGAGGAGGCGGTGGCAGCAGCGCCCGACGCCGGCACTCCGGTTCCCGAGGCAGTTTCCGGTGCGCCGGCATCAGCTTCCTCCGGGCCCACCACAGCAGCAGCTACCGCGGCCGGCACCGTTGACATCGTTGCCCCCGTCGCGGGAAGGGCCGTGGCGCTTGCCGATGTCCAGGACAAGGTGTTCGCTTCCGGTGCCATGGGCAGGGGCCTGGGCATCATCCCGGCGGACGGGCACATCTACTCACCCATCACCGGAACCATCAAGGCCGCAATGAAGACCGGCCACGCGTTCGGCATCAAGTCCGAGGACGGTGTGGAGGTCCTCGTCCACATCGGCATCGACACTGTCCAGCTGCAGGGGCGGGGTTTCGAAGCCGCTGTCACGCGGGGCCAGCAGGTCCGGGCCGGTGACCTGCTCGCCGTCGTGGATCTCGCACTGGTGGCCGAGGCCGGTTACGACACCACCACCCTGGTGATGGTCACCAACACCGCCCAGCTCGGCAGCGTGGACCCGGTGGACGGCGGCACGCTCGCCCAAGGCGACACCGCCATCACCGTCCGCCTCTAAGCCCCCTTAACACTGGGCCTCCATTAGCCCTTGCACCGCACTTCCAGCCCCGCTGGCATTTTCCAGTCCAACTGACAAAGGAACGATCAACCGTGACCACCACTTTCCCCGAAGGATTCCTCTGGGGCGGCGCGACTGCCGCCAACCAGATTGAAGGCGCTTACAACGAGGGCGGCAAAGGCCTGTCCATCCAGGACGTGATGCCCAGGGGCATCACGGAGATCCCCACCGAGGGGCCGACGCCGGAGAACCTCAAGCAGGTGGCGATTGATTTCTACCACCGCTATGCCGAGGACATTGCCCTTTTCGCGGACATGGGGTTCAAAGTGTTCCGGTTCTCCATCGCCTGGAGCCGGATCTTCCCGCTGGGCGACGAAGAGACACCCAACGCCGAAGGCGTGGCCTTCTACTCCCGCGTCCTGGATGAACTGGAGAAGCACGGCATTGAGCCGCTGGTAACCATCAGCCACTACGAGACCCCGCTGCACCTGGCCAGGAAGTACAACGGCTGGACCAACCGGGAGCTGATCGGCTTCTATGAGCGGTACTGCCGCGCCCTGTTCGAGCACTTCGGTGGGCGGGTGAAGTACTGGCTCACGTTCAATGAGATCAATTCCGTGATCCATGAGCCGTTTATGTCCGGCGGCATTCCCACCCCCAAGGACCAGCTCACCAAGCAGGACCTCTACCAGGCAATCCACCACGAACTGGTGGCCTCCGCGCGGGCCACGAAACTTGCGCGCGAGCTGATGCCCGGCGCGCAGGTAGGCTGCATGATCCTTGCGCTGCCCACCTACCCGCTCACCCCGGACCCCTCGGACGTGGTGGCGGCCATGCTCACTGCCCAGGACAGCTACGCGTTCGGTGACATCCACTGCCGCGGCGAGTATCCCGGTTACCTGCTGCGGTACTTCCGGGACAACGGGATCGAGCTGGAGATCACGGCGCAGGACCGTGAGGACCTGAAAAACACCGTGGATTTCGTCTCGTTCAGCTACTACATGAGCATCTGCGAGACCGCCGATCCCGCCAAGAAGACCAAGGGGCCCGGCAACATCATGGGCGGCGTTCCCAACCCCACCCTCAAGGCGTCCGAGTGGGGCTGGCAGATCGACCCGCAGGGGCTGCGGGTGGCACTGAACGATTACTGGGACCGCTGGCAGAAGCCGCTGTTCATCGTGGAGAACGGGCTGGGTGCGGTGGACCAGCTGGTGGAGGTCGACGGCGAAAAGACCGTCGTTGACGATTACCGCATCGGCTACCTCAACGACCACCTGGTCCAGGCCCGTGAGGCGGTTGAAGACGGCGTCCAGCTCATGGGTTACACCTCCTGGGGCTGCATCGACCTGGTCAGTGCCTCCACCGCCCAGATGAGCAAGCGCTACGGTTTCATCTACGTGGACAGGAACGACGACGGCACGGGCTCCATGGAGCGCTTCCCCAAAAAGTCCTACGGTTGGTACAAGGAAGTCATCGCCACCAACGGTGCCAGCCTGAAAGACTAGCGCCAGCCCGAACGACAAACACCACCAGGGGAGTATCCCGCTTCAACGATGAAAGGAGGACGGCGTGGAGGTGCTGCGCGTTTTCAACAACAACGTCGTCCTCGCCCGGGCCGCGGACAGGGGAGAGGTCATCCTCACCGGCCGCGGCCTGGGCTTCCAGGCAAAGCCCGGCCAGCAGGTGGATGAGGCCAAGGTGGTCCGCGTCTTCGTTCCCGAGGACGGCCGCAACGCGGACAACTTCGGCGCGCTGGTGGCGGCCATCCCGCCCGAACACCTGGCACTGGCGGACCAGGCTCTGGACATTGCCCGTGGCGGACTGCGCGGGCCGCTGAACTCCACCACAGTGGTGGCCCTGGCGGACCACCTGAGCTTCGCCATCAAACGCCTGCGGCAGGGCCTGAACATCGAATACCCGCTCAGGGCCGAGGTTGCCCACCTCTATCCTGACGAGCTGCGCATGGCACAGCAGATCGTGGACTTCGCCAACGCCCGGCTCGAGGAATCACTGCCCCGCGACGAGGCCGTTGCCGTGGCACTGCACCTGGTCAACGCCGGGTTCGCCAGCGGCGACCTCTCGTACACCTACCAGATGACCGGCGTCTTCGCGCAGCTGTTCGAAGTCCTGGAACAGGCCTACGGACGCTCCTTCGACCGGGAGACCGTCAACGCCGCACGGTTCATCACCCATCTGCGGTACTTTTTCGTCCGCGCCCACACCGGACGGCAGCTCGCCGAAGGGGCAACAGGGCTGGGCTCCGCCATCCGGGAGGCGTACCCGGAGGCATTCGGCACCGCATTGAAACTGCAGGCCGTCCTGGAACTCCGGCTCGGCCAGCCCCTCACCGACGATGAGGTCACGTACCTCACCCTGCACGTCGCCCGCATGGCCGATGACCTCCGGCTCCTGGACAGGACGGAGCAAACCGGAGCCGAAGCAACCCCCCAGGCCTAGAGCGCGGGCAGCACGTCCCGGGCTTCGCGGGCATCCATCCCGGTGGCCTCCAACAGGTCCACCATCAGCGGCCGGTACAGCATCACCACCGTCTCACCCTCAAGCCGCTGCACCTCCAGCAGCTTGGGATGCAGGCGCAGGGCGATCTCGCTCAGGTCCTGGCGGGCGCTGCGCAGGTGGGCGCGGCGGACGCCGTCGTGCGTTTCCGCCAGCCCCAGCGAAAGCTCGTCAATGGCGGCAGCGGTCTCCTGCAGCACCTCGGCGATGTTTTCTGTCGCCTCATCCGACAACGCCGCGTGGTTGATGGCGCTGGTCAGCCTGCGGGCGAACACCCGGCTGTTCCGCAGCGCCAGGTCGATGAAGTCCAGCGACTGTTTGAGCCGGTCCAGCTCGTCCCGGTGCCTCCTGTAGGCGGGCGCCAGGGTGGCCACCTCCCCGGAAGCACGCAGGGACTGGCGCATCCCGTCCACCAGCGGCTGGCAGTTCCTGCCCCGAATGAGGGCGTGCCACGCCTGGGTGGAGTCGCTGTTGACCAGTGCGCCGGCGCACTCGCGCAGCACCTCGGCCAGCTCATGCAGCAGCTTCTGGACGTCCTTGCGCGGCTCGCGGCGGGGGTCCTTGGGGGCCAGGATGGTCACCAGCAAAGCGAAGAGTCCGCCCACCACGGCATCGATGCTCCTCGTAAACGGACCACCGGACGGTGCAGGCAGCAGCACCACCAGCAGCGACTGCAGGGCCAGCTGGGTGGTGAAGATGTTCCCGCTGTCGAGGAACCTGGCGAGCAGGATGGAGAAAAGAAGCACGACGGCGGCCTGCCAGATTCCGGCGCCCAGCCAGTGCAGGAGCAGGTCGCCCACCGCGATGCCGATGGTGCAGCCCAGGCCCACCTCCAGTACCCGCCGCAGGCGCGGTTCCCGGGAGAAGCCAAGCGCGATCAGCGATGATGTGGCCGCGAAGAGGGGACCGGAGTGGCCCAGCACGTATTCCGCGAAGGCGTAGGCACCCACGGCGCAGACGGTCATCTGGATGGCCGGGATGAGCGAATTCCGGCTCCGGATCATGCCGGTGCGGAAGCGGCCGCGGAGGAACCGCCTGCCTGCTGAGAGTCCTGCTGCGGGAGCCATGCCGTCCAGTCTATTGCTGGCACGCACATTTCCTTTGGCAACTCCTGGGGCGCCGGTGCACTACGGCCGGACATGTGATCTGCGCAATGGTGACCGGGCATTTGTCAGCGAATATCCCGCCGTCGTTAATCCTCCGTTCACTTTGGTCCGCCCGTCCCGTTACCTGCGGAGCCTAACTTCGATGAAGGTACAAAACCTACGCATCGCGCAGCAGGGTTCTCCGTCCCTGTCCGCAACTGAAAAACCCTGGAAGGGGTACATCTAGTGAAGGCACTCCGCTTCGGCCGCCACGCGGCTATCGCTGTTATCGCAGCCGGCGCTCTCGCGCTTACCTCCTGCGGTTCAGACAACGCTACGGGCACCGCCCCCGCAGGCGACCAGGCTTCCTCCGGCCCGAAGGTCACCGGCACCCTCACGGGCATCGGCGCTTCCTCCACCGGCGCAGCCATGGATGCGTGGAAGGCAGGCTTTGCCGCCGCAAACCAAGGCGCCACCGTGCAGTACTCCCCGGACGGCTCCGGCGCGGGCCGCAAGGCCATCATCGACGGTTCGGCGCAGTTCGCCGGTTCGGACGCCTACCTCAAGGACGAGGAGTTCGAGAGCTCCAAGGCCGTCTGCGGGCCCGATGGCGCCATCAACATCCCCGTCTATATCTCCCCGATCGCCGTGGCCTTCAACATTCCCGGCGTCACCGAGCTGAAGCTGGACGCCGCCACCGTGGCCAAGATCTTCCGCGGCGAGATCAGCAACTGGAATGACCCCGCCATCGCGGCAATGAACGAGGGCGTCAGCCTCCCGGACCTCAAGGTCACCCCGGTGAACCGCTCTGACGACTCCGGCACCACCACCAACTTCACCGACTACCTGGCATCCGCGGCACCCGAGGTGTGGACGGACAAGTCCTCCGGCGTCTGGCCCGCGAGCCTCCAGGGTGAGAACGCCAAGGGAACCTCCGGCGTGGTCAAGACCGTCACCGACACCCCCGGCGCCGTGACCTACGCGGACGATTCCGCAGTAGGCGGCAAGCTGGGAACCGCCTCGATCAAGGTGGGCGAGGAGTTCGTCAAGATCTCCGCCGAGGCTGCCGCCAAGGCCGTTGAAGCCGGCGAGCCCGTTGAAGGCCGCGCCGAGACCGACGTCGCCATCAAGCTGGACCGCAAGACCACCGCTTCCGGCGCCTACCCCGTGGTGCTGGTCTCCTACCACGTCGTCTGCAGCGCCTACGATTCCCAGGAAACGGTTGACCTGGTCAAAGCCTTCGAGAGCTACGTAGTGTCCGAGGAGGGACAGCAGGCCGCCGCGGATTCCGCGAAGTCCGCCCCGCTGTCCTCCGCTCTTGCGGAGAAGGCAACCACGGCGATCGAGTCCATCAAGGTCAAGTCCTAACCACCGCTCCACTGCCGGGTTCCCCGCCTGCCGAAAGGCAGTGCGGGGAACTTGGCTTTGGATAATGCTTCCTCCCCTCCCAGCAACCAACCGAAGGGCCGTCGAATGACCGCCACCCCCCTGACAAGTACCCAGGGCGCCGGGCGCGCCGGGGACAAAATCTTCTCGGGCGCCGCGCTGGCCGCCGGCTGCCTCATTCTCGCCGTCCTCTTCGGCGTCGCACTCTTCCTGGTGGTCCAGGCCATCCCGGCGCTCACCGCGCCGGCCGCCGAGATCCAGGGCGGCGAAGGTTTCTTCGCCTACATCTGGCCCATCGTCATCGGCACGCTCATCGCCGCGGTCATCGCGCTGGTGATCGCCACGCCCATCGCCATCGGCGTGGCGCTGTTCATCTCGCACTTCGCCCCGCGCGGGCTGGCCGCCGGACTCGGCTACATGGTGGACCTCCTCGCCGCCATCCCGTCCGTGGTCTACGGCGCCTGGGGAGCTGCTTTCCTGGCCAAGGAAATCTCGCCGGCCTACAACTGGCTCGCCGCGAACATGGGCTGGCTGCCCATCTTCCAGGGACCTGCCTCGGCCACGGGCAAGACCATCCTCACCGCAGGCATCGTGCTCTCCGTCATGGTGCTTCCGATCATCACCTCACTGTCCCGGGAAATCTTCCTGCAGACCCCCAAACTGCACGAGGAAGCGGCGCTCGCACTGGGTGCCACCCGCTGGGAAATGATCAAGATGTCCGTCCTGCCCTTCGCACGCCCCGGCATCATCAGCGCCGTCATGCTGGGCCTGGGCCGGGCCCTCGGCGAGACTATGGCCGTGGCCCTGGTGCTCTCCTCCGGCGCCCTCACCGCCAGCCTGATCCAGTCCGGCAACCAGACCATCGCCGCCGAGATCGCGCTCAACTTCCCGGAGGCCAGCGGGCTCAAGGTCAGCACCCTGATCGCCGCAGGCCTGGTCCTGTTCGTCATCACCCTGGCCGTGAACATGATCGCGCGCTGGATCATCACCCGGCACAAAGAATTCTCGGGAGCCAACTAAATGACCTCCACGCTTACCCCCGTGCGCAGCAAGCGCTCGGCACTCACCAAGGGCCAGCTGCCCAAGTACGCCCCCTACGTGGTCCTGGCCGCAGCGCTGATCGCCGGCGCCGCGATCCTGGCGCTGGTGGGCTTCAATGCATTCGGCTGGGGAATCGTCTCGGCAATCCTCTTCGCCGTCGGACTGGTGTCCTGGAGCGCTGCCGTTGAAGGCTCCCGCAAAGCCAAGGACAAGCTGGCCACCTGCCTGGTGGTGGGCTCCTTCCTGATCGCCCTGCTCCCGCTCATCTCGGTGATCTGGACTGTCCTGGTCAACGGCATCCCGGGCCTCCTGAACCCCGGCTTCCTCACCACGTCGATGAACGGTGTCACCGGCGTCTATGACAACCGGGCAGTGGAGGAAGGTGCGCCGGTGATCGGTGGCATCTACCACGCACTCCTGGGAACCATCCAGATCACCCTGCTGGCCACCGTGATCTCCGTGCCTGTGGGCCTGCTGACCGCGATCTACCTGGTGGAATACGGCAACGACGGCCGGCTGGCCCGCGCCATCACGTTCTTCGTGGACGTCATGACCGGCATCCCCTCCATCGTGGCGGGCCTCTTCGCAGCAGCCTTCTTCTTCGCCGTGGTGGGCCCCGGGACCAAAACCGGTGCCGTGGCCGCCGTCGCGCTTTCCGTGCTGATGATCCCCGTGGTGGTGCGTTCCAGCGAGGAAATGCTGAAGATCGTCCCCAACGAACTGCGTGAAGCGGCGTACGCGCTGGGCGTGCGCAAGTGGCGCACCATCCTCAAGGTGGTGATTCCGACGGCGATCTCCGGCATCGCGTCGGGCGTCACCCTGGCGATCGCCCGCGTTATCGGTGAGACCGCGCCCATCCTGGTCACCGCAGGGTTCGCCACCAGCATCAACTCCAACGTGTTCAGTGGCTGGATGGCGTCGCTGCCCACCTTCATCTACACCCAGATCCTGAACCCCACCTCGCCGGCGAACCCCGACCCGTCGTCGCAGCGCGCCTGGGGTGCCGCCCTGGTGCTGATCATCCTGGTGATGGTCCTCAACCTCGCGGCACGGCTGATTGCCAGGATCTTCGCCCCAAAGACCGGCCGCTGACGGCCGGGCCGCCCCAACCCCTTCCGGTCCTGCGGGCCGGATGCCAGACTTCAATTCATACCCAGTCAGTTAAGGAACACCATGTCTAAGCGCATCGACGTCAAGGACCTGAATGTCTACTACGGCGATTTCCTTGCCGTGGAGGACGTCACCATCAACATCGAAGCCAAGTCCGTAACGGCATTCATCGGCCCCTCAGGGTGCGGCAAGTCCACGTTCCTGCGGACACTGAACCGCATGCATGAGGTCCTCCCCGGTGCCCGCGTGGAAGGCGAGGTCCTGCTGGACGGGGACAACCTCTACGGCCCCGGCGTGGACCCCGTCACCGTCCGCTCGCAGATCGGCATGGTGTTCCAGCGCCCCAATCCGTTCCCCACCATGTCCATCCGCGACAACGTACTGGCGGGCGTGAAGCTGAACAACAAGAAGATCTCCAAGGGCGAGGCCGATGTCCTGGTGGAACGCTCCCTGAAGGGGGCCAACCTGTGGAACGAGGTCAAGGACCGCCTGGAGAAGCCGGGCTCCGGCCTCTCCGGCGGACAGCAGCAGCGGCTCTGCATTGCCCGGGCCATCGCCGTGGAACCGCAGGTGATCCTCATGGACGAGCCGTGCTCCGCGCTGGACCCCATCTCCACGCTGGCCATCGAGGACCTCATCAATGAGCTCAAGGACCAGTACACCGTGGTGATCGTGACCCACAACATGCAGCAGGCAGCCCGCGTATCGGACCGCACAGCCTTCTTCAACATTGCAGGCACCGGCAAGCCCGGCAAGCTCATTGAGGTGGGGGACACCCAGACCATCTTCAGCAACCCCGTCCAGAAGGCCACTGAGGACTACGTCTCCGGCCGGTTCGGGTAAAGCCGCCACAGCATGGAGGCGGCCCGCGGGGAGGGGGCGGAACACTGCGGGGCAGGGCCAAGGTGCAGGTCAGAAATAGCTGCTGGCCAGAATCGGAAGCATTTAGTACGCTGAACTAGATACTTTGGAAACTAGTAAATAGCATGCTTAGGAGTTTTCCCTTGACGCAGATGGCAACCGGCCGCAGAGGCCACCAGCTTAAAGTTTCCAGGCCCGGGACCGCGAATGCCGTCCAGCAGAACGATCCCCTTGACCATCTGTACACTGGCGCCCCTCTGTCCTTTGAGGATGCGGGGGCTCCGGTTTCTTTCGCCGACTCCGGCGCGGCTGCAGGCCCTGTGCTTGCCGCCGCAACCGGCGCTGCGGACGGGGAGGACTACGTTTCCGCGGTATGGCGCACCAGTTCGTACCTGGAAACTGTCCAGTGGGAGCTGGATGTTGCCCACGAGTCGCTCAGGCAGGCCATCAAGCAGGCGGCGAGCCACGGGGTGGACCAGGGTGCGCTGCTCCAGGCGGCGAATATGACGCCGGAGGAGCTGGCAGCAGCACTGTTGGACAGCCCTCCTGCATTTCCCGCAGCCACGTAGCTGCTGCAGCAATGTGCTGCTACTCCGGGATTTCCAGCTGGAAGCCGCACCGGCAGCGCAGGACACGGGTGGGCAGGCAGACCATGTTAAGGCTGCCGCCGTTGTTGCTGCTCCGGTAGCAAAGCCTTTCGATTTCCAGCCCCGCCTCTTCCAGGGGGAATCCGCAGTGGATGTAGTCATCGCCGAACATGATGACCTTGGCCATCCAGCGGACCTGGTGGAGGGCCGCGGCAACATCCCCCGCGTAGGCGAGGTGCTCGCTGAACAATCCGCAGTCGTTGCAGGTGTAGGAGACGGTGACCAGGTCCCCGTTGGCTGCCCCCATTGCCCTGACGGCATGGATGGTCAGCTGGTGCTCCGTACCGCAGGTTTCGCAGCGCAGCTGGCGTGGCTGGGGTGGGGAGTGCCGGGGATTTGAAGTAGACACGATGCCTGCTCTTTTCCACAGTGTGCATCCTGGCCGCCGATATGCTGCAGCGGCGTTGTCCGCGGCCGTGCACCCGGCGGCGGATGTTGGTCCCTTATTGCTGTGTGCCGTTTACTGCTGTGTGGCTATGAATTGCTGGGGACCCACTTTCGAATCTACGTCACCGGAATGCGGCTGTACAGGGAAGGGCGGGCAACCGTAGTGAACCCGTAACCGTAACCAACGTCCCGACCCGGTTCACCTAGCGTGCGAACGGGGTCATCGCCAGCGCCAGCACAAACGCCAGTGCAGCCGTGGCCAGCGGGGTCAGCAGCCAGAGCCCCACGATCCGGATCACCAGTTTCCGGTTCGTGACGGAGAAATGCTGGTTCTCGCCCGCGCCCAGGACTGCCGCCGTCACCGTGTGCGTGGTGGACAGCGGCCAGTGCAGCCCGATGGCGCCCACGAAGAGCATCACCGCGCTGAAGATCTGGGCCACAGAACCCCGCAGGGGATCGATCCGGGTGATCTTGTACGCGATGGTGTGCGAGATCCGCCAGCCCCCGAACAGCGTCCCGGCAGCCATCATGACGGCGGACAGCAGAACCACCCACAAGGGTATGGTGCCGGGATCGGAATATCCTGCCGCCAGCAGGGCCAGGAGCAGCACCGCGCTCACCCGCTGCCCGTCCTGCAGGCCATGCCCAAAAGCCACCGCCCCGGCAGCGATGGCCTGGCTCCTGCGGAAGCGGTGGTTGACCACGTTGGGCTGCGTGTAGCGTGCCGCCCACGTGGCCGGATACACCAGCATGAAGGCGCCGCTGTACGCAACGAGCGGGGACAGAACCAGCGGCAGCACCACCTGGAACAGCAGGGACTGGTCCACCCCTCCCACGCCGGAACCGCCCACCGCCAGGCTGGCCAGGCCCGCGCCGGCCAGGCCGCCCACCAGGGCGTGCGTGGAGGAAGCCGGAATGCCCCGCCACCACAACAGGATTCCCCAGGCGCAGGCGCTCGCCAGGCCGGCCACCAGGATGCTCAGGCCACCGTTGCCCGGTGGAAGACTGATCCAGGCCTGGCTGACGGCCACGGCCAGGCCGGCGCTCAGCAGGGCGCCCACAAAGTTGAAGAAGGCCGCCAGCAGCACCGCCACGCTGGGGGTGAGTGCCCGGGTCCGCACCGCAAGCGCCACGGACGTGGAGGCATCACGGAAGCCGTTAAGGAAGGTAAACGCCGCGGCCAGCAGGACCACGAAACCGAAGATGACCGGGGTCACCTCAGGATTCCTTGACGATGATGCTGCCCACCTGGGTGGCGATCCGCCGCATGTCCTTGGTGACTTCCACCAGCTGGTTGGCGATGTCCCGGTTGCGGGAATACTGCGCCCATTTCATGTCCGCAATCATGTCTGCCACCCACACCCGGTGCGTCCTCTCGGCGCGCTGGGCAAGGCGGAGGATTTCGATCCAGTAGTCCTCGAGGTCGTCCAGGTTGTTGAGCCGGCGCATGGCGTCCACTGTCAGCTCGGCCTGCCGGCTGATGATCTCCAGCTGGTCGGCCGCACGTTTGGGCAGCCGCTCCAGTTTGTACAGGGCCACCAGCTCGGCGGCCGCGTCCATTTTTTCCATCGCCTCGTTGAGGTAGCGGGAGAGCGCGTACATGTCCTCGCGGGGGAGGGGGTTCACGAAGCTGGTGCGCATGTGCGTCAGGAGGGCGAAGTGCAGTTCAGCCGACTTCGCCTCGTGGTTGTGCATGTCCTCCACGAGCTTGCCGTGCTCGGCGGCGGGGACGCCCAGGATTTCCGCAAGGGTGGCACTGGCCAGCACGATCTGCTGGGCCAGCTGCGAAAGGAGGTTCAGCCCGGCGGGCTCCTGGGGAAAAAGGCGCAGCTTCACGTGTTTACCGGTCTCCGGGAAAAGTACAGGGCGGGGGGTTGCTGCCGTGTGACTTGACCCCGGCGGGCAACTGAGCCCCACTCTACCGGCCTGTGGCTGGGCACCTGAAAAACAGCGCGGCGAAGCCCCTGAGAAATGGGCCGGGAGCCGGGCCGGGAGGTGCGGGAGGGAAACCGTCCGGCAGCAGGCATGAAAATGGTGCCGAACCGGATACGCCTCTCGGCGGTAGGCCGCTCTAGGCGGCTAATTGTTGAAGCCCGGGGGTTTCGCGGCTCGGCACCGGTTTCAGTTTTCTACTTTGGCTGGCGCAAGTCAATCTTGACAGATGGGGCCAGGGCGGGGCAGCGGGGCTGATTCAGTCGAGTTCTCCCAGTCGCCACGCGTTCGCGGCGTGCTCCAGGTCCTCGGCGGTCTTCACCAGCTGGTGCGAGTTCCGCGTGAGTTTGCTGGCGTGCGCTTCGTTGCCATGCTCGGCACCGTCGGCGATGGTTGCCTGGCCGAGCGCCACTACCCGGCAGAACGCTGCGGAACGTTCCAGCGCAACGTCGAATTCGCCGTCGAACGCTCCGGAAAGGATGGCGTCCGCCATGCTCCGCATCTCATCTGCGCCCGGCGGCTCGGCCGCCCCTGCCACCACGTTGGACACCTGGGCGGTGTCCTTGCCG
The DNA here is from genome assembly GCF_023708005.1 of Pseudarthrobacter sp. NCCP-2145. NCBI lineage: Bacteria > Bacillati > Actinomycetota > Actinomycetes > Micrococcales > Micrococcaceae > Pseudarthrobacter > Pseudarthrobacter sp. NCCP-2145. Next base: position 234,321 of record NZ_BRCG01000003.1, read on the forward strand.
GCCCGGAAGTACACCGAGATGCGCTCCGGGTCCTGGACCGTGGCAGCGCGCAGGGCGTACAGGCGCCACAGGGCGCCGGGCAGTGAACGTGCGGGACTCTCCGCCCACATCTCCGCAATGGCCTCGAGCCCCTGCTCGTCGGCGAGCTTCACCAGGCGTTCGGTGACCACGGGATCGTCGCTGTCACGGCCGTGGCGGACCAGCGCCTGGGCAGCGAGGTGGGCGGCCTCCGAGATGCGCGCGGGATCCGCGCCTCCGGCGAAGGGCTCGAAGTCGATGGGAGCGAAGGGCTTGGGCTTGTGGTGCCGGTTCGCGCCGCCGTACTGGCTGGATCCTGCTTGCTCACTCATGCCCCCACGCTACTCCTGTGCCGAGGCGGAAATCGAGCATCCGCCGCTCCCTCCGCCTCTGGATTCCGCGGCGGGCGGCTGGCCGGGAGCCCCGTGCGAACCCGCCGGAACCATGGGTTAGAGTATTAACGTCCAGAAATGGATTGGGCCGGGTGGCCCGCACATACGCTGCGAACCATCCGGCAGGGGCCTTTAGCTCAGTTGGTAGAGCATCGGACTTTTAATCCGTGGGTCGTGGGTTCGAGCCCCACAGGGCCCACTCTTTGAGAGAAGAGTGGTACGTCCCCGGCATCCTGGCAACAGGACGCCGGGGACGTTTTCTTTTCCCGGACCGGATCCGCGGGCAAGCCCAGAACTCCCGTATCCAGGCCAAACAGGGTATCCGGGCCAACCGGCGGGCAGAATGGGCACATGGCAAAAAGCAGCAAGGGGCGGATGCCGCGCCTGGAAGATGTGGCGGACCGGGCAGGCGTCTCCCACCAGACCGTCTCCCGCGTGATCAACAACCACCCCAATGTCAGCGAAGCGACGCGCGCCAAGGTTGAGGCGGCCATCGCCGAACTGGGGTACCGGCGCAACACCGCTGCCCGGAGCCTGGTGACCCGGCGCTCGCAGACCATCGGTGTCCTGGCCAGCGAACTGTCACAGTACGGCCCGGCCCATACCCTCCTGGGTGTGGAGCAGGCGGCGCGGAACGCCGGCTACTTTGTCAGCATCGCCGCCCTGCGCGAGGTCAGCCGGGATGCCATTGCCGACGCCGTCAGCCACTTCATGGACCAGGCCGTGGACGGGATCGCGGTGCTGGTTCCGCACTCGGACACCCTGCTTGCCCTGGATGAAATGCGGCTGCCCGTGCCCGTGGTGGCCGTGGGGTCCCTCGGCAACAGCAATGTCAGCGGGGCCATGGTGGACCAGCGCCGCGGCGCCCAGCTCGCCGTCGAACACCTTATTGGGCAGGGACACCGCCGGATCGGGCACCTGGCAGGACCCCCGGACTGGATCGACGGTTCGGAACGCGCGGAGGGCTGGCGCGAGGCGCTCCTGGACGCCGGGCTCGGGGACGACCTCCTGCTGCAGGGCGACTGGAGCGCCGGCAGCGGGTATGCCGCCGGCCGGAAGCTCGCCGCCGACCGCCGTGCCACGGCACTCTTCGTGGGGAACGACCAGATGGCCCTGGGCATGCTGCGCGCGTTCGCCGAAGCGGGGGTCAGGGTGCCCGACGACGTCTCCGTGGTGGGCTTCGATGACCAGCCGGAATCGGGGTACTTCACCCCGCCGCTCACCACGGTGCGGCAGGACTTCGAGGAGCTGGGCCGCCGCTGCATGGACATCATGCTCAAGGAGATCGAAGCCGGCGCCGCGGTCAGTTCCACCGTGGTCACGCCGGAACTGGTCCTCCGCGCCAGCACCGCCCCGCCTGTGGAGGCCGCCCCGTAACCGCGGTCATGACGGGTGCCGGTGTCCGCCCCGGTGCCCGGCGCAAAAAATTTTAAAAAGAATTTCCATGCACGTGCATCCAGCTCCGATGCTGCGCCGGTAGTAGAGGTGTAAGCAAAAAATGCCCGCGAGGCGGGCCGATCAATGGAGATAGACATGCGCAACAGGATTTTCACAGCAGGCGCCGGTGCAGCGGCAATCGCAGCAGCCATCGCTCTCGCCGGCCCGGCCCAGGCTGCGGAGGGGGACGCCCAACTGTCGGTCCTCCACGGTGTCCCCGGCCTGACCGTCGACGTCTGGGTCAACGGTGACCGGACCCTCGATGACTTCACCCCCGGCAGCCTGGCCGGCCCGCTGGCACTGCCGGCAGGAGCCTACGAACTCGCCATTACCGCCTCGGATGCCGCTGATGCTTCCGCGGCCGTCATCGGCCCCGTGAGTGTCACGCTGGCCGCCAACGGCAACTACACCGCCGTCGCCAACCTCGATGCAGCCGGCAACCCCACAGCCAACCTCTTCACCAACGACGTCTCCCAGATCGAGGCCGGCAAGGGCAAGCTGACCGTCCGCCACACCGCTGCCGCTCCCGCCGTCGACATCCTTGCAGGCGGTTCCCCCGTCATCACCAACCTTGCCAACCCGAACGAGCAGACGCTGACGCTGGACCCCGGCACCGTACCGGCAGCAGTTGCCGCCACCGGAACCACCGCCCCGGTCATCGGCCCGGCCGACGTCACGATCGCCGAAGGCACGCACACCATCGTGTACGCCTGGGGCAGCCTCGCGGATTCGAACCTGCAGCTTGCCGTGCAGACCATTGAGGGCCTGCACTCCGCTCCGGGTTCAGTGCCGGGTGCCCTTGACGGCTCCACCGTTGCAGCTCCGGCAGACTCCACTGCCCTGATGGTCGGTTTCGGCGCCGCAGCCCTGGCACTGATCCTCGGCGGCGTGGGTGCAGCCCGCACCGTCGCCGCCCGCCGGGCAGAGTAGCACCACTGGCGGCCGCCCGGTGAATGCCGGGCGGCCGCCGCTTTTCCATCCGCTGCGCCGGTTCCTTCCCGGGCCTGCCGAGAGAAAGGCCGGGCACGATGAAAGCCGGACACATGGAAACAGGCACGACGACGGCAGGGGAGTCCCGCCGTCGGTCCTCCGTTTTCCAGGGCGCGGGAGTCCTGCTCGCCGGGGTCCTGATGCTTTCCTCGTGCGCGGCAGACCCTTCCCTGCCGGCGTCATCCCCGGCCCCGACTGCCAGCCAGGCACCTGCTGCGCAGCCCGCCCAGCGCGAAAGCCCGGCCCCCGAAAGCCCTGCTCCCGAAAGTCCTGCGCCGGTAGCTGCGGCGGCGACCACCAGCCCGGCGGCTGTCCCCGATATTCCCGTGCGTGCCGCCACCCCGGCGGCGGTGGTGGCGGCGCCGGTCCCGATCTCCCTGGCTGTTGCCGGCACCCCCATCGACATGCCGGTGGTGCCGGTAGGGGTCTCTGACGGTGGAGCGATGGAAATCCCGGACGCGTTCGACCGGGCCGGCTGGTACCGCTTCGGCCCCGCGCCGGGAGCCGCGGCCGGCACGTCCGTGATCGCCGGGCATATCGATACGAAGTCTGACAATGCGCCCTTTTCCGCGCTGAAGTCCGTAGCGGCCGGAACGCTGGTGCAGGTGGGCCGGGAGGGCGCGCCGGCCCTGAACTACCGCGTGGTGAGCGTTGAGCTGATGGCCAAGGACCGGTTCGATGGCAGCTCCGTGTTCCGGCGGTCCGGGCCCCACGAACTCAAAGTCATCACATGCGGCGGCGAGTGGCTGGACGAACGAATGGACTACAGCGACAATGTGATTGTCACCGCGGTCCTGGAGTGAGCGGTGATCCTGCCATGATTGTCGCCACCGACGCCGCGAAGGAGCCCCGTTTGGTATCTCCCGACCAGGCTCCGCCGGGGTGGGAAGACGGCCTGACGCCGTCCTTCCTGGCAGGCGATGAACATGCCCTGGCGGCCGCTTACCGGGAGTTTGCCCCGCTGGTCCACACCCTGGCGCTGCGTTCCCTGCCGGACCGTTCCGCGGCCGACGACGTGACGCAGGAGGTGTTCATCCGGGTGTGGCGCTCCCGGAGCACGTTCAATCCCCAGGTGGCCCGGCTGCCGGCGTGGATTGTCGGGATCACCCGGAACGTCATCTCGGACACCCTGTCGGCCTCGGCACGGGAAGCCAGGAAAGCCGTGGCAGTGGCCGGCGCCGGTTTGGCCGACGAAGCCGGTACCGGCCATGAGGACGCCGAGCTCCTGGCTGACAGGCTCCTCCTGGACGGGGAGCTGGACCGTCTCGGCGAGCCCCAGGGTTCCATCATGAAGCTTGCCTTCTACGATGACCTGACGCACGAACAGATTTCAAGAAAACTCGGCCTGCCCCTTGGTACGGTCAAAAGCCATATCCGCCGCAGCCTGTCCCACCTGAGAAACAGATTGGAGGTAAACCATGCCGCATCCTGATCCGGAAGAGTTGAGCCTCCTTGCGCTGTACCAGGACTGGGAGGACCGCAGCACCAGGGACCACCTGCAGGTTTGCCCCGAATGCGCAGCGGACTTCGCGGCACTGCGCCGCACTGTCGAAGCCGTCAAAACACCGCCCGGAACCGGCCGCCTTGAGGTGCCTGGCCCGCAGGTCTGGGAAGGGATCCACCGGGAGCTTGGTCTCTCGGAGTCCGTGCACGGGGACCCCTTGGCCGGCGTCAGGGAACATTACGCCACTTCGCGGCCCGGATGGGCGCAGGAGGAAGCAGCTGCAGCGGAAGACGCGGATGATGCCCCGGCCTCCGGCCACGGTGTCCGGCAGGCGGAACCCGCCGCGGAACGTGAAAGCCTCGCCGAGCCGGTGTCGCTCCAGGACAGGGCAGCGTCCCGTCCTGCCAAGCGCCGGTCCGCGGCGTGGTGGCAGCGTCCGGGGCCATGGATGGCTGCCGCTGCGGCGGCGGTCCTGGTGACCGCCGGCGCCGTCTGGTCCCTGAACCAGGCGCCCCGGCCGCTGGCGGAAGCGGACCTGGCACCGCTGGCCCAGTTTTCCGCCGCCGGTTCGGCGCGGGTGGTGGAGTCCGCGGACGGGTCCCGGGCGCTGGAAGTCCGGCTCAGCAAGGATGAGGCCCAGGGCTACCAGGAGGTCTGGCTGATCGCGCCCGACCTCTCGCGCCTGGTGAGCCTGGGGGTCATGAACTCCGAATCCGGAACCTTCCAGTTGCCGGCCGGGCTGGAAATCTCGGAGTATCCGATTGTCGACGTCTCCGACGAGCCCGTCGACGGCAACCCCGCCCACTCAAGCGTCAGCATTGCCAGGGGCACGCTCGCCACCTGACCTGCTTCTCCGCCGCACCGTGGCAACCACCTTGGGCCACTGCGTGGTCACGCCTGCGGCTGCCAGTGCCGCCGCAACGTGAAAGTGCAGCATCGGATGCAATGAGTGGGCGGCGCCTCAGTCGGTTTCGCCCGTTCAGCCTCCGGGGAACCTGCCCGAATCATGGCGGCCATCATCAGCAAGGCTCCGCGGGGGCGTACGGAGCTGTTGACTTCCCTCTTGTTAGCGCTCACAATTGAGCGCAGGCCGCGAAGTGGCGGCAAGCTATGGAGGAAGTTTCTTATGGACGCAGTGGACGCTCCGGATTCGTTTGTCATCGGTGTGGATTATGGAACGCTGTCAGGCCGTGCCGTGGTGGTGCGGGTCCGCGACGGCAAGGAGCTCGGCAGCGGTGTGTACGACTACCCGCACGCCGTGGTGACTGATGTCCTGCCGGAAGATGTGGCAGGCAGGGGCGCCGACGGTCAAGCCGTCCGCCTGCCCGGGGAGTGGGCCCTGCAGGTGCCGAACGACTACCGCGACGTCCTGCGCCACGCGGTTCCCGCCGCCCTGGCGGAGGCCGGCATCGACCCGGCCGCCGTCGTCGGAATTGCCACGGACTTCACCGCCTGCACCATGGTGCCTGTCACGTCCGACGGCACCCCTCTGAGCGAGCTGGACCGCTTCCGGAACCGCCCCCACGCGTACGTCAAGCTCTGGCGCCACCACGCGGCGCAACCGCAGGCCGACCGGATCAACCGGCTGGCAGCCGAACGCGGCGAAGACTGGCTGCCGCGGTACGGAGGGCTCATCTCCTCCGAATGGGAGTTTGCCAAGGGCCTGCAGCTGCTTGAGGAAGACCCCGAAACCTACGCCGAGATGGACCACTGGGTTGAGGCTGCCGACTGGATTGTCTGGCAGCTGTGCGGCCGGTACGTCCGCAACGCCTGCACGGCCGGGTACAAAGGCATCTACCAGGACGGCCGCTACCCCTCCCTGGACTTCCTGGCCGCACTGAACCCGCAGTTCCAGGACTTCGTCAGCACCAAGCTCGAGCACACCATCGGCCGGCTGGGTGGCGCTGCCGGGTATCTCACTGCCGAGGCGGCCGCCTGGACCGGACTGCCGGAAGGCATCGCCGTAGCCGTGGGAAACGTTGACGCCCATGTCACGGCGCCGGCGGCGAAGGCGGTGGATCCCGGGCAGCTGGTGGCCATCATGGGGACCTCCACCTGCCACGTCATGAACGGCGCCGAGCTGCGCGAAGTGCCGGGCATGTGCGGGGTGGTGGACGGCGGGATCGTGGACGGGCTCTGGGGGTATGAAGCCGGGCAGTCCGGCGTCGGCGACATCTTCGGCTGGTTCACCAAGTACGGCGTGCCCCCCGAATACCACCGCGCCGCCGGGGAAGCCGGCCTGGGCATCCATGAATACCTCACCGAACTGGCATCCCGCCAGGCTATCGGCCAGCACGGGCTCATCGCCCTGGACTGGCACTCGGGCAACCGTTCCGTGCTGGTGGACCATGAGCTGTCCGGGATCGTGGTGGGCCAGACCCTCGCCACCAAGCCCGAGGACACCTACCGGGCACTGCTCGAGGCCACCGCGTTCGGCACCCGCACGATCGTGGACGCTTTCCGCGAGGCTGGCGTCCCGGTCAAGGAATTCATCGTGGCCGGCGGCCTGCTCAAGAACCCGCTCCTGATGCAGATCTACGCGGACGCCACGGGCCTGCAGCTGTCCACCATCGGCTCTGCCCAGGGCCCGGCCCTCGGCTCGGCCATCCACGCTGCCGTCGCCGCCGGAAAGTACGCGGACATCCGGGAGGCCGCTGCCGCCATGGGTTCCGAACCCGGCGAGGTGTACACTCCCATCCCGGAAAACGTGGCCGCCTACGGGGAACTCTTCCAGGAGTACAAGACGCTTCACGACTACTTCGGCCGCGGCAGCAACGATGTCATGCACCGGCTCAAGGCCATCCAGCGCAGGGCTGCCGGAGCAGTTCTTCCCGGCACCACGGCAGGGTCCACGGTCCGCGCCACGGCGGAGGTCTCCGCGTGAGCCCCGGGCCAGGAACCGTGGAAACCATCGCCCGCGTCCGGGAGGAAGTGTGCGCCCTGCACGCGGAGCTGACACGCTACGAATTGGTGGTGTGGACCGCCGGCAACGTCTCGGCCAGGGTTCCCGGCCAGGACCTTATGGTCATCAAGCCCTCCGGCGTCTCCTACCAGGACCTGACTCCGGAACAGATGGTGGTCACCGACCTTTATGGTGTCCCGGTAGCGGGAAACGGCGACGGCGCGTGGGGCAACCCGGAGCTGTCGCCGTCGTCGGACACCGCCGCCCATGCCTACGTCTACCGGCACATGCCGGAGGTGAACGGCGTGGTGCACACGCACTCCACCTACGCCACCGCCTGGGCCGCCCGCGGCGAAGCCATCCCGTGCGTGCTCACCATGATGAGTGACGAATTCGGCGGCAGCATCCCGGTGGGTCCGTTCGCGCTGATCGGTGACGACTCGATAGGCCACGGCATCGTGGAGACGCTTAAGAACTCCAATTCGCCGGCCGTGCTGATGCAGAACCACGGGCCGTTCACCATCGGCAAGGACGCAAAGTCCGCGGTAAAGGCAGCCGTGATGTGCGAGGAAGTGGCCCGGACCGTCCATATCTCAAGGCAGCTCGGCGAGCCCGTCCCCATCGACCAGGCGCACATCGACTCGCTCTACGCCCGCTACCAGAACGTCTACGGCCAGTAGGCCGTCACAAACTTTTCCAGGAGAAAACCCATGAGCACCGCAGCAAACACTTCCCTTGACGGCTACGAGGTCTGGTTCCTCACCGGCAGCCAGCACCTTTACGGCGAGGACGTCCTCAAGCAGGTGGCCGCCCAGTCCCAGGAGATCGCCAACCAGCTCAACGCTTCAACGGACGTCCCGGTCAGGATCGTCTGGAAGCCGGTCCTGACCGATTCGGACGCCATCCGCCGCACCGCGCTGGAGGCCAACTCGGACGATTCCGTCATCGGCGTCACCGCCTGGATGCACACCTTCTCCCCGGCCAAAATGTGGATCTCCGGGCTGGACCTGCTCCGCAAGCCACTGCTGCACCTGCACACGCAGGCGAACGTGGAGCTGCCCTGGGCGGACATCGACTTCGACTTCATGAACCTGAACCAGGCCGCCCACGGCGACCGCGAGTTCGGCTACATCCAGTCCCGCCTGGGCATCGCCCGCAAGACCGTGGTGGGGCACGTCTCCAACCCTGATGTGGCCCGCCAGGTGGGTTCCTGGCAGCGCGCCGCCGCGGGCTGGGCCGCCATCCGGACCCTGAAGCTGACCCGCTTCGGGGACAACATGCGCAACGTCGCCGTCACCGAAGGCGACAAGACCGAGGCGGAGCTGCGCTTCGGCGTCGCGGTTAATACCTGGTCCGTCAACGAGCTCGCCGACGCCGTGCACGGCGCGGCGGAGTCCGACGTCGACACGCTTGTTGCCGAGTACCAGGACCTTTACGACGTGGTTCCGGAGCTCCGCGCAGGCGCCGCCAGGCACGGGTCCCTCCGCTACGGCGCCCGGATCGAACTGGGGCTGCGCAGCTTCCTGGAAGCCAACGGCTCCGCCGCGTTCACCACCTCCTTCGAGGACCTGGGCGCGCTCTGCCAGCTCCCCGGCCTGGCTGTCCAGCGCCTGATGGCGGCGGGTTACGGCTTTGGCGCGGAGGGCGACTGGAAGACCGCCATCCTGGTCCGCGCCGCGAAGGTGATGGGTGCCGGACTCCCCGGCGGCGCATCCCTGATGGAGGACTACACCTACCACCTGGAACCGGGCGCCGAGAAGATCCTCGGCGCGCACATGCTGGAGGTCTGCCCCACGCTGACGGCCGCGAAGCCCCGGCTGGAGATCCACCCGCTCGGCATCGGCGGCAAGGAGGACCCCGTCCGCCTGGTGTTCGACGCCGATGCCTCCGCGGGCGTCGTCGTGGCCCTTTCGGACATGCGGGACCGCTTCCGCCTGGTGGCGAACGCCGTCGACGTGGTCCCCCTGGAGCAGCCGCTGCCCAACCTTCCCGTCGCCCGCGCGCTCTGGGAGCCCAAGCCCGACTTCGCCACCTCCGCCGCCGCCTGGCTCACCGCGGGGGCCGCGCACCACACCGTCCTGTCCACGCAGGTGGGCATGGACGTGTTCGAGGACTTCGCGGAAATCGCCAAAACCGAACTGCTGACCATCGACGAGGGCACCACCATCCGGCAGTTCAAGAAGGACCTGAACTGGAACGCCGCCTACTACAAGCTGGCGGGCGGGATCTAGGCAAAAACTCCAGGGATGGGGTGTTGGCCGACGTGCGGGCTCAGCGTCCGAAGTGTGCGCGGGGCGGCCCTTCGGGCAGCTTGTCGAGGATGTCCTCGGCCACCCTGCGCACCTTGATGTTGCGGTGACTTGAGGCCTTGGCGAGGATGGAAAACGCCTCGTGGTAGGAGCACCTGTTCTGGGCCATGATCACTCCGCAGGCGACGTTGATGGAGGTCCGGCTGTCCAGGGCTGAGCGCAGGTCCGTGGCGGTGGTCCTGGCTGAATGCAGGTTGACGGCCACTTCCAGGCTCTTTGCCGCGAGCCCGGCGAAGCCGCGGGCCTCCGCGATGACCTGCAGCGGGAAGGCCTTGGCATCCTGGGCGAAAAATGCAAGGGCGGCAGGCGTGTCAGCCGGGCCGGACCCGTCGCCGTCGGAATCAGCAGCGACCCGAAGCCTGATTCCCATGGCGCTGCCGAAGCCTGACAGCTGGAGCTGCGTGGAATACCGCGGCCAGCGGAAATCCCCGTTGCGCTGGAGCACGGCTACCGGATGATGGCCGGCCAGCACCTCGTGCAGGGGGCCCTCCTCGGCCTGCTGCTCCCACTCCAGGAGCCCCACAACGTCCTCCGAGGTACCGGTGACAGCGGAGCTCCTCTTCGGCTGGTGCACCACCACGCCGCATTCGATCTGCAGGCCTGTGGCCCGGACAATGGTCCGGACGGCTGCGGCGGCAAGGACATCAAGGGATTCGCGCAGGCTGTGCGTCCCGCTCACCAGGTCGAGGAGGAGGCCGTCCTGGATTCCGCTGTCCGGATGCCCGGCCTCGCCCCCCAAAGCGGGTGCTGCCGGTCCGGGCGTGGGCGGACCATGGTCCGCGCCCTTCCGCACACGTAGAGGGCCGGCGACGGCTGGGGGAGAGGCCTTGGTCTCAAAGGCCTCCTCGTCGCCGGCCCCGTTTAGTACCCGTGCCCTGCGGGCCGGGAAAGCCGAACTTATGTTTTGTGCGTGCATTGCAGTCTCACACCCCCTCGTGAGACAAGTACTACGAGTCAGACGACGTCTTGTCTCTGAGAAGAACTTAGTTCGGCGATTCATCCCGGTGAATGCGTAAGGAGTACCCGACTTTCAGATTAGGTACTACTTGGATTTCCGGCCGGCATCCCTCTGCCCCTGTTGCCGCAGGTGGGGTGCGGACAGCGCCGCGCGGTTCCAGGGCCTGCCTCCACCGCGAGTTTGCGTCCGGATGCTTGACTCCTGCCGCGGCAGCCCCAAGAATGTTTCTATAACGTTGTAAAAATGAGAAACGAGGATGTTTTCGTGACCGCTGCAGAACCAGCCACCGCCAGGATCACCATTGACCCCGCCTTTACCGTGGGGCCGGTCCGGCGCCGCACTTTCGGTGCCTTCGTGGAGCACCTTGGCCGCTGCGTGTACACCGGAATCTTCGAGCCGGAGCACCCCAAGGCGGATGAGGACGGCTTCCGCACCGACGTGCTGGAACTGACCCGCGAACTCGGAGTGTCCACAGTCCGCTATCCCGGAGGTAATTTCGTCTCCGGCTACCGCTGGGAGGACGGTGTTGGCCCCGCCGACAAACGTCCGGCCCGGCTGGACCTCGCCTGGCACTCCACAGACCCCAACCTGGTGGGTGTGGACGAATTCGCCAAGTGGTCAGCCAAGGCCGGCGTCGAACCCATGATGGCCGTGAACCTTGGCACCCGAGGCACGCAGGAAGCGCTTGACCTGCTGGAGTACTGCAACATCGACGGCGGCACGGCCCTTTCGGACCAGCGCAGGGCCAACGGTGCGGAGAACGGGTACGGCATCAAGATGTGGTGCCTGGGCAACGAAATGGACGGCCCGTGGCAGATCGGCCACAAGAACGCCCTCGAATACGGGCGGCTGGCAGCCGACACCGCCCGCGGCATGAGGATGATCGAACCCGGCCTGGAACTCGTGGCGTGCGGCAGCTCAGGCCCCACCATGGACACCTTCGGTGAGTGGGAACGTGTTGTCCTTTCGGAAACCTACGACCTTGTGGACCTGATCTCGGCCCACCAGTACTTCGAGGACTTTGGCGACCTGCAGGAGCACCTTTCCGCGGGGTACCGGATGGAAGCCTTCATCCATGACATCGTGAGCCACATTGACCACGTGAAGTCGGTGAAGAAGTCCACCCGGCAGGTCAACATCTCCTTTGATGAGTGGAACGTGTGGCACATGAGCCGCGACGAGTCCCGCGCACCCACGGGGAAGGACTGGCCGGTTGCCCCGGTCCTGCTCGAGGACACCTACACCGTAGCGGACGCCGTCGTCGTCGGTGACCTGCTGATCACCCTGCTCAAGAACACGGACCGCGTCCACTCAGCCAGCCTCGCCCAGCTGGTGAACGTCATCGCGCCCATCATGACCGAGCCCGGCGGCCGCGCCTGGAAGCAGACCACCTTCCACCCGTTCGCGCTCACGTCCCGCCACGCTTCCGGGACGGTGCTTCAGCTCGCCGTCGAATCCCCGCTGGCCAGCGGCGGCAAGACTGCAGGCTTCGCCGCCGTGTCCGCCGTCGCAACGTACGACGCTGACACGGGCGAAGCCGTGGTCTTCGCCGTCAACCGCTCTGCCACGGATGCGCTCAGCCTCGACGCCGTGGTGTCCGGCCTGGGCAACGTGCGGGTCCTCGAGGCCGTCACGTACGCCAACAAGGATCCGTACTGGCAGGCAACCGCCGATGACTCCACGTCCGTCCTGCCCGCGGAAAACGTCACGGTAAAGGCCGGCGGCGGCAGGCTCACCGCGGACCTGCCGGCCGTGTCCTGGTCCATGATCCGGCTGGCCGTCAACCAGTAGCCCCTGTCCGCGGGGAGGGGAGGGCATGACGACGGCGGCCCTCCTCTGGGAGGATGGCGGCATGGAACTCCACATCACGGGTGATCCCGCCGCAGACAAGTTGTTGAGCGAGGACGCCTTCGCGCTGCTGACAGGCATGCTGCTGGACCAGCAGGTGACCATGGAATCGGCCTTCGCCGGTCCGGAGAAAATCAGGGCCAGGATCGGATCCGTGGAGCCCGGAGCCATCGCCTCCCAGGACCCGGACGCCTTTGTGGAGATGTTCAAGGAACGGCCGGCCGTCCACCGCTTCCCCGGCTCGATGGCGGCCAGGGTTCAGGCGCTCGCGGAAACCGTGCAGAACGAGTGGGACGGCGATGCCACCGCCATCTGGACCAGGGGCAACCCGGACGGTGCCGAGGTGCTGCGCCGGCTGAAGGCCCTGCCCGGCTTCGGCGAGCAGAAAGCCAAAATCTTCCTGGCCCTGCTCGGCAAGCAGTGCGGACTGCAGGCGCCGGGGTGGCGTGAAGCCGCCGGCCATTACGGCGAGGAGGGCTCCTATCTCTCCGTGGCCGACATCGTGGACCCGGAATCCCTCGCCAAGGTGCGGGCCAGCAAGCAGGCAGCCAAGGCGGCCGCGAAAGCGGCGAAGGCCTGACCCGCGCTTCCTGGGTCAGTTCCGCCGCGGCCGTGCGTGACCGGCGGTTGCGGCAAGGCCGCCAACGTCTGCAACGATGTATGGCAGGAACTGGCGGAACCACATAAAGGAGCCACGATGGCGGTCACAATGAATGACGTTGCGAGGGCGGCGGGGGTGTCGCTTAAGACTGTCTCCAACGTGCTCAATGACTACGAGTTCATCCGCCCTGCCACCAAAAAACGGGTCCAGGATGCCATCGCGGAACTGGGCTACGAGGCCAACCTGACCGCCAGGAGCCTTCGCTCGGGGAAAACCAGGATGCTGGGCCTGGTGCTGTCCGACCTCTCAGCGCCGTACTACGCCGAGCTTGCCTCCAGGCTGATGAAGGCTGCCTCCCGCCGTGGCTATCGCGTCCTGGTGGAACAGTCGGACGCGGTTGGCGGGGTGGAATTGAACGCCTTGCAGGGCCCGTTCCGGCAGCTCACCGACGGCCTCCTCTTCACCCCGCTGGTCATTGACGCGGACGCCATCGCCGACCGCCTGGGCAGGAAGCCCCTGGTCCTGCTGGGTGAACACATCCTGGACCCCCGATTAGACCTGGTCACCATGAAAAACGGCGAGGCCGCCGCCGCCCTGACCGCCCACCTGTTGGCGGGAGGCCGCCGCCGGATTGCCGTGATCGGGGCGCATCCGGAGGAGTCCGTGGGCAGTGCCGGCCTGCGGCTCAACGGTTACCGCAAGGCCCTCGAGGAAGCAGGTGTCCCTTTCAACCCGGAACTGGTCGCCCCCTGCGAGTGGCGCCGGGACAACGGCGCCGCCGCCGTAGCCGGGCTGATGGACAGGAGTGTGGAGTTCGACGCCGTGTTCGGCCTTAACGACGTCCTGGCGCTGGGTGCCATGCACGAGCTGCTGATCCGCGGGGTCCGGGTGCCCCAGGATGTGGCGGTGGCGGGGTTCGACGACATCGACGAGGCCCGGTTCGCATCGCCTTCGCTGACCACAGTCTCCCCGGGCATGGAAGAGATCGCGGAGCGCTCCATCGGCCTGCTGATCGACCGGATCGAGGGGCGCGAGGCGGCGGAGCAGGCAGCGCACATCGAAGCCGGGTTCCAGCTGAAGGTCCGCGAGTCCGCACCCTAGGTTTCGCCCGCCCGGCCCTGGGGTACTTTTCCGGCAGAACAACGAGGAAAAGGCGGCCATATGATTGCCCTTCTTGTCATTGACATGCAGAACGCATTTTTCGAGGCGCCCGAACTTGCGGCCAGGCAGGAGCAGTTGGTGGCGTCCTGCAACCGGCTGATGGAGGGGTTCGAAGCGAGCGGGCACAAGGTCCTGCTGGTGGGGACGGAACACGAACGGGACAAATCCACCTGGTCCCTGAACATGCTGGACGATGACCAAGGCTTTATTTTCCGCGGCAGCCAGCAGGCCCAGGCCGTGCCTGGACTGGGCACCGACGGCCTGCCGCAGCTGACCAAAACGCGGGACAGTGCTTTTGTGGGAACCAACCTGCTGGCCAGGTTGCGCAACTGGGGCGCTGAGGAGATCGTGCTCGCCGGCGTATCTACGCACAACTGCATCGCCCAGACCGGCGCGGATGCGTTCGCGCACAACATCCGCGTCACGTACGCCAAGGATGCAATGGCCTCCGAGGACAGCCAGGACGCCGCGGACATGCTGCGCATCCTCTCCACGAGCTACCGCCAGCCCGTCCAGTCCAGTGACGAGATCCTGGCCCGGCTCAGCCGCTGACACTGCCGCGTTGAACCGCCCGGACCGGCGCCCGGTGATTGGAGAGCCGGCCATAACAAACCTGAAACGTGGCGGAAACGTCCGCAACCTACTGTGGATCCCACGCCGCCGCAAGCGGCCAGCTGAAGGGACCCAACATGCATCTGATGCCGCGTGAGCAGGAAAAACTCTTGATCGTGGTGGCCGCCGACCTCGCACGGCGACGCCAGGCCCGCGGCCTCAAGCTCAACTACCCCGAGGCTGTGGCCATCATCAGCTACGAACTGATCGAGGGTGCCCGCGACGGCCGCAGCGTTGCCGACCTCATGAGCTACGGCACCACCCTGCTGACGCGCGGGGACGTCATGGAAGGGGTGCCCGAGATGATCCACGACGTGCAGATCGAGGCGACCTTCCCCGACGGCACCAAGCTCGTCACCGTCCACGATCCCATCCGCTGAGAGGGCAGGCCATGATTCCAGGAGAGTACGTCCTCCGGTCCGAGCCGGTGACGGCCAACGCCGGGCGGAGGGCGATCGAGGTCGCCGTGACCAACACCGGCGACCGGCCCGTCCAGGTGGGTTCCCACTTCCACTTCGCGGAAGCCAACGCCGCGCTGGCCTTCGACCGGGATGCCGCCTACGGCCGGCGCCTGGACATTCCTGCCGGAACGGCAGCACGGTTTGAGCCGGGGGACGCCCGGAGCGTGCGGCTGATCGAACTGGGCGGGCGCCGCGAGGTGTTTGGGCTCAGCAACGCTGTCAACGGAAAGCTCGACGGCGGCACCCGCCCGGAAGGGGACGTCCAGTGAGTTTCGAGATCCCCCGCCGGCAATACGCGGACCTGTACGGCCCGACCGCCGGTGACAAAATCCGCCTGGCGGACACCGACCTGTTCCTGGAGATCGAGAAGGACCTCACCGTCTACGGCGAGGAAGTCGTCTTCGGCGGCGGCAAAGTGATCCGCGACGGCATGGGCCAGAACGGCCAGGTGACCCGGGACGGCGACGGTTCCGGCGATCCTGGTTCCGGCGATCTTGGTTCCGGCGGCGGTGTGCCGGACACCGTCATTACCAACGCCGTGATCCTGGACTACACGGGCATCTACAAAGCAGACATCGCCATCAGGGACGGACACATCTTCAGGATCGGCAAGGCCGGCAACCCGCAGATCACCGACGGTGTGGACATCGTGATCGGAGCGAGCACTGAAATCATTGCCGGCGAGCGCAAGATCCTCACGGCCGGGGGAGTGGACACCCATATCCATTTCATCTCCCCGGACCAGATCCCCACGGCGCTGACCAGCGGCATCACCACCATGATCGGTGGCGGCACTGGCCCGGCGGAAGGCACCAAAGCCACCACCGTGACGCCCGGAAAATGGCACATCCAGCGCATGCTGCAGGCCGCCGAGGGGTTCCCCATGAACATCGGGCTCTTCGGCAAGGGCCACGCCTCCGCCGTCGAACCCCTCGCCGAGCAGATCCGCGCCGGGGCCATCGGGCTGAAGGTGCATGAGGACTGGGGCTCCACCACCTCCTCCATCGACACCTCCCTCACCGTGGCCGACAAATACGACGTGCAGGTGGCCATCCACACGGACACCCTCAACGAGTGCGGTTTCGTGGAGGACACCATCCGCGCCATCAACGGCCGCGTCATCCATACGTTCCACACCGAGGGCGCCGGCGGCGGGCACGCGCCGGACATCATCAAAATCGCGGGCATGCCCAACGTCCTGCCGGCGTCCACCAACCCCACGCTTCCCTACACGCGCAACACCATCGAGGAGCACCTGGACATGCTCATGGTGTGCCACCACCTCAATCCGGACATCCCCGAGGACGTTGCGTTCGCCGATTCCCGGATCCGCGCCGAGACCATCGCCGCCGAGGACGTCCTGCAGGACCTGGGGATTTTCTCCATCACCTCCTCCGACTCCCAGGCGATGGGCCGGGTGGGCGAGGTGATCACCCGCACGTGGCAGGTGGCGGACAAGATGAAGAGGCAGCGCGGGGTGCTGGCAGATCCCGCGGATACGGCAGATGACGACGGCGGGGCGCACGGCAGTGCGGGCAGCGACAACTTCCGCCTCAAGCGCTACGTGGCCAAATACACCATTAATCCGGCCATCGCGCAGGGCATTGCGGACTCCGTAGGTTCCGTGGAGGTGGGCAAGTTCGCCGACCTGGTCCTGTGGGATCCTGCCTTCTTCGGCGTGAAACCGGAACTGGTGCTCAAAGGCGGGCAGATCGCGTACGCGCTGATGGGGGACGCCAACGCCTCCATCCCCACTCCGCAGCCGCGCACCATGCGGCCCATGTTCGCCGCGTTCGGGAAGGCCGTGCAGCAGTCCTCCATCACCTTCCTGTCGAAGGCCGCGATCGACGCCGGGGTCCCCGCCGAGCTGGGGCTGGAAAAGGTGATCCGGACCGTTTCCGGCATCCGTTCCCTCACCAAGGCGGACCTGAAGTACAACGACGCCACCCCGGACATCCAGGTGGACCCCGAAACGTACCAGGTGACCGTGGACGGCGAAGACGTCACGTGCGAACCATCCGACGTGCTGCCCATGGCCCAGCGCTACTTTCTCTTCTGAATTCTTCCAAGCCCCCGGAGAACCCCGTGATCATCGAAAAAGTCCTCGGCAACCTGCACGAACTCCCCGACCCGGACACCTATGCCAACCTGCACCAGGAGAAAGTGGTGCTTCCCAGCGCCCAGCTGGTCAAACGGATCCAACGCGCCACCACGGACCACGGCAAGGAAATCGGCATCCGGCTCCCTTCCGGCTCCGGCGACCTGCGCGACGGCGACATCCTGCACGTCGAGGACGCCAACATGATCGTGGTGTCCGTGCTGCCCACCGACGTCCTGGTGATCGCACCGCGGACCATCCACGAGATGGGCGTCGTGGCACACTCCCTCGGCAACCGGCACCTCCAGGCCCAGTTCTTCGACGGTGCTTCGGAGTACGGGGCCGAGGTCATGGTGTGCGCCTACGACCACACCGTCGAGGACTACCTCCGAAGCGTCGGTGCGCCGTATACCCGCCAGGAACGCGTCATGCCTGTTCCTTTCCGCCATGCTGAACACTCGCACTAGTTCCAGCGGCACCGCCAGTGTCGGCAGCTACCAGCTGGCGCTGCAGCAGCTCACCGATTCCGCGCTTCCTACGGGGGCGTTTGCGCACTCTCTTGGTTTTGAGACTTATGTCGATGCCGGGGTGGTCTCTGATGAGGGGTCGTTTGGCGTGTGGCTCGGTACGTTCATCTCCCAGTCGCTTTCCTATTCGGACGGGCTGGCCATCCGGTTCCTGTATGAGGGGTGGGATCCTGGGGAACTGGATGAGCTGTTGTCGGCGTCGCTGCTGCCGCGGCAGGTCCGGGAGGCCAGCATCAAGATGGGCCTGCGGCTGCTCGAAATCGGGGCGGAGGTCTTCCCGTCGCCGGAGCTGGAACTGTACCGGGACCTGGTGGCCACCGGCCGGGCCGCGGGGCACCAGCCGCTGGCGTTCGCCGTCGTCGCGCGCTCCCTGGGGGTGCCGCTGCCGGAAGCCCTCGCCTCCTACCTTTTCGCCGCCGTCACCTCGTTGACACAGAACGCCGTCCGGGCCATCCCGCTGGGCCAGAACGCCGGCCAGCGGCTGCTTCGCCAGGCGGCCGACGGCGTTGCTGCCGCCGTCGAACGGATACCGCACCTGACGCCGGACGACTTCGGGGCCGTCACCCCCGGACTGGAAATTTCACAAATGCGGCACGAACGCCAACGTGCCCGGATGTTCATGAGCTAGCAGGAGGATTAAATGGCTGAACCCATCAAAATCGGCATCGGCGGACCCGTCGGGGCGGGCAAGACGCAGCTCGTGGAGCGGCTCACCCGGCACATGAGCGGGGAAGTCTCCATGGCCGCCATCACCAACGACATCTACACCATCGAGGACGCCAAGATCCTCGCCGCCAACGGCATCCTCCCCGTGGACCGGATCATTGGCGTCGAAACCGGCGGCTGCCCGCACACCGCCATCCGCGAAGACACCTCCATGAACACCGCCGCCATCGAGGAACTCAAAGCCCGGCACCCCGACCTGCAGGTCATCTTCGTCGAATCCGGCGGCGACAACCTCTCGGCCACCTTCAGCCCCGAACTGGTCGATTTCTCCATCTACATCATTGACGTGGCCCAGGGCGAAAAGATTCCCCGCAAAGCCGGCCAGGGCATGATCAAGTCCGACCTCTTCATCATCAATAAAACCGACCTCGCCCCCCACGTTGGGGCGGACCTCGCCGTCATGGAACGGGATTCCAAAGAGTTCCGCGGGGCCAAGCCGTTCTGCTTCACCAACCTCAAAACCGACGAAGGGCTCGACGCCGTCATCGAATGGGTGAGGCGCGACGTCCTGATGCTTGACCTGGCGCAATGAGCACGACGGCGGCCCCTGCACCTGAGGAGGTCATCCCATCTGGGCCTGCGTCACCGATGGGCCGTCTCGAGCTTCGAGTCGCTGTGCGTGGTCAGCGATCCGTGGCAGCGCATCAGTACCACCAGGGAGCGCTGCGAGTACTGCGGCCGCATTACCTGGATGACTCCGGGCAGGTTTGTTATGTGGTCGTAAATCCCGGCGGGGCGTACCTGGGGGCGGATCTGTTCGTGCTGGACATCGAAGTGCAGGACGGGGCTGACCTGCTCCTTACCACCCAGTCCGCCACGAAGGTCTACCGGACGCCCGGGTCCTACGCCGAGCAGCGGATGGCTGTCCGGCTGGGGGAGGGGGCACGGCTGGAGCTCATGCCGGACCAGCTCATCGCCTACCGGGAGGCCAGCTACCGGCAGCACACGCACATCACGGTTCGGCCGTCGTCGTCCCTGGTCATGGCTGAGGTGGTGACTCCGGGATGGTCGCCGGACGGCGCCGCCTTCCGTTATCAGGAGGTCCGGCTGCGCACCAGCATCCGGGTGGAGGGCCCGGACGGAACCCGGCTCCTGGCCCTGGACAACCTCCTGATCCGCCCGCCGGCCGGGGATGTCACGGGCCTGGGGTTCATGGAGGGTTTCAGCCATGTGGGCTCGCTGCTGGTGGTGGATCCCCGGGTGGACCAGGCGCTCGCCGATGACCTGCACGCCCTGGCCCAGGACCAGGATGCCCGCACCGGAATTTCCCTCACCCGAACGGCCTCGGGAACCACCGGGCTGGTACTGCGCGCCCTGTCCAACAGCACGGGGGAACTGAACAACCTGCTTGCTGCCTGCACGTCCGTCCTCCGGAAACGGTGGCACGGGCAGGAACCGCTGAACCTGAGGAAGCACTGATGACGGCCATCACGAACATCACTACGCTGTACCGGGACCGGGAGGCACTGCCGCTGCGGACCCGCCTGCTGTTCACCTTCGGTGCGGTGGCCGCACTGCACGCGGCCGCCGTCGTGCTCCTGCTGGCCGGCAACGCCGCCGGGTCCGGTGCGGAGCCGTTCATCTGGGGGCTCGTCCTCACGGCCTACCTGGCGGGCGTCAAGCACAGCTACGACTGGGACCACCTCGCCGCGATCGACAACTCGACACGCAAGTTCGTGGCACAGCGCCAGGATCCGGTGAGCGTGGGCTTCGCCTTCAGCCTCGGCCACAGTTCGGTGGTGACGCTGGCGGGGATCCTGGTGGTTGCCGGCGCGGGCATGGCGGGCCAGTTCATGCAGGACGGAACCACGGGCAACCTGGTGCTCGGGCTGATCGGCAGCGGCGTCTCCGGGCTGTTCCTGCTGGCCATGGGCCTGTTCAACGGTTCGGCCTTCGCGCGTTCGGCGCGGGCCTACCGCCGGGCCCGGACCGGGGCGACGGTTGACCCAGGCGACCTTGAGCCCCGGGGACTGGTGGCCCTGCTGCTGGCCCGGCCGCTGTCCAGGGTGCGGCGGCCGCGGAATATCTACGTGATCGGGTTCCTGTTCGGGCTGGGGTTCGATACTGCCACCACCATCGGGCTGCTGATGATGACGACGGCGGCCTCGCTGGCGGGGGTGCCGCCGTTCGCGCTCCTGGCGCTGCCGCTGGCGTTCACGGCCGCGATGACCCTTTGCGATTCGCTGAACGGGGTGGCCATGATGCGGATGTACCGTTCTGCCCTGGAGGACCCCCAGCGGCGGCTGGGCTTCAACGCCGTGGTCACCGGCATCTCAGCGGTGTCCGCCCTGTTTATCGCGGTGATCACGCTGGGCGGTTTCGCCAACGCCGCCTTCGCACTGGAAGATCCCCTGACGGTGTGGCTGGAATCCCTCGACCTGGGCGACGCAGGCCTGCTGCTGGTGGCGCTGCTGCTGGCCGTGTGGGGAGCGGCGGCAGTTAAGGGACGCTTGGCGGGCAGCCCCAGGCACTGAGCGGCCGCTGCCCATAACAGGGCGGAGCGGCTCAGGGTGGGGCGGCTCAGTGCTGGGCGGCTCAGGCGGCCACCCGGCCGCTGCCCTGCCGGTGCTGCCTGCCTTTCCCCTGGGCCCGGCGCGGCGCGCGCGAACCTGCGGGGACCTGCCCGCCGTCCGGAACCGCGGAGTCTGCGTGGACCTGGACCCCGTGCTCGATCAGGACCCCGGAGCCGATCCGCGAGTGGCTGCCGATGTTCACCCGGTTCCCGATCACCGTTCCGCGGCCGATGCGCACGCCGTCGCCAATAACGGCGCGCTCGCCGATTACGGCGTCGCGGTCAATCCAGCTGCCGTGGCCGATTCGGCACCCGGGACCCACCTTGGCACCCTGCTCCACATACGTCATGCGGCCGACGCGGGTATTTTCGGGGACCGAGGCTCCGGGGGCAACGAGTCCGCCGCCGTTGGCATGCCGGACGTACCGGGTGACCTTTCCGGCGTCGTCTTCCACTGAAACAAACTTCGCGTTCATTCAATCCCTCGTTAACGGCGCGGCACTCCAGCCGCACATTCAGTTAACGGTTCACAACTCAAAGGGATTCCCGAACGGCGCCGGGCGCCCCCTTCGCTACGGCGAGGCCTCCCCGTGCCCTGCGCTTTCCTCTTCGCCAGGGCCGGGGTCCTCCTCTGTCAGCAGCAGGGCAGTCCCCTGGTAGGCAGGCAGTTCGAGGAAGAAGCTGTGCAGGTCATCAACCTGGCCAACCGCTGCCCCGCTGAACAGGTCGTGCACGGCGGACCCGGGGACCAGGTGGCTGGACTGGATGCTGCCGGCAATGTCCTGGTCGGAGAAATTCAGCACCGTCACCTCCAGCGCTCCGCTGCCCAGCTGGATGACCATCACCAGCAGGCCGCGGTGTGAAACGCCGGGCACATCCAGCAGCGACCCCGTGGCGATGCCGTGTTCTTCGCGGACAGCCAGGATCTGCTGGAGCCGCCTGGCGTAGGAGCCGGGATTCTGCAGCTGGTCGGGGAGCGGGCCGTAGAGGCTGCGGGCCCGCGGCATGCCGGAGGAGGAGTATTCCGCATCCGGACTGGTGCCCATGATGTCGTGCGCCCCCCGGTTGATCCAGCGGGTGTCACCCTGGGCCGTGAGTTCCTCCACGCTCTTGCGGTCCAGCGCGGTGATGCCGGCAAGGTCCCAGCCGGACAGGGCAAAGACGCCGGGCTGCAGGGCGTTGTACATGGACAGGAGGATGTGCACGTCCAGGATCTGCGCCTCCTGCTCCGGAGTGATCGCGTCGGGGTCCTGGACCCCCAGGGCGGCCATGATGAAGCTGACCGTTGTGCAGGCGATCCCGTTGGTGGTGAACACCGCGTTGTAGGGGGCGTTCT
Organism: Pseudarthrobacter sp. NCCP-2145; assembly: GCF_023708005.1. Lineage (NCBI taxonomy): Bacteria > Bacillati > Actinomycetota > Actinomycetes > Micrococcales > Micrococcaceae > Pseudarthrobacter > Pseudarthrobacter sp. NCCP-2145. The sequence continues at coordinate 256,653 of NZ_BRCG01000003.1, forward strand.
CCCCGGTCAGGCGCTCCCGCATGGTCTGCTGGACCTGCTCCGCGAGCTGCGCCCCCGTGAGCTCCTGGCCGGCGAGCTCGAACATCTCGTCCCGGTGTCCGGCAGCGAAGTGCATCAGCTCGTAGGTCAGTTCGTCATGGTTTTGCAGCGCGTGGACCAGCGACGCCTGGTCTACACCGATCTCCATGGACAGGCGGAGCGTCAGGCGCAGCAGCTCGGTATCGGCGGTGACCAGCGCGTAGTGGTACGCCGGCCGCGTGATGAAGTCGTAGGAAAGGTCCGGGCCTGCTTCCGAGGTGGCCTTGATGTCGTCGATGGTCAGGTTCAGTTCCTGGAAGGAGAACCCGCCCACCTTGCGGATCATGGACCCGATGAGCTGGTTGGCGGCCTCGGACAGCGGGTGCCCCTCGGACCAGCCCGGCTGCTCTTCGGCGCTTTTCTCCACGCCCAGGAACCCGTTCGCATCGAGCCTGAGCGCACCGGTGCCAAGGTCAACCAGGGAATGCAGCGCGTCACCGACCACCAGGCGCATCCCGGCGAACGTTGGGTCCAGCCAGTTGATGGAGGGCTGGCCAGCCTTGAAGTAGTGGAGGTAGACCCAGCGGCGGGTCTTCCCTGTGGTGTCAACGATCGCCCGGGTGGCGCTCCAGTTCGTTTCCTTGACGCCGGGCTCGTAGAAGATGACCCGCTGCAGCCGGCCGATGATGTAGCCTGCCTTCTGCAGCGCCTGTTCCGAGTCGGGACTCAGGTTCACCGAGTCCTGCCCCTCCGGCACGTCCGGCAGCAGGTGCCAGTCCTCCTCCGGGATGTCCACCATGTGGTAAATCCCAGGGTAGTCCCGGAAGTTCATTTCGGCGAGGCGGAAGTCGGCGCCCTTGCCGGTGTGCCCGGGAACAATGTCATCGATGATCGTGCCGCCGTGGTCCGTGGCCACCTGGCACATGGAGCGGAACTCGTCCTCCGTGCCAAACACCGGGTCGATCGCCATGCTGATCCGGTCGAAGTGCCCGTCAACGCTGGGCGTCTGGGACCAGCCGCTGATGCCGCCCGCCAGCTTGACCGGGCCCGTGTGGATGGCCCGGATCCCGATTTCGCTGAAGGCTTCCCACATGGCCGGATCGCCCAGGGCGGAGAGGAAGGACTGGCTGGACCTGGTGATGAAGGACAGGGGGTACGCGGTGAACCACACCGGTGCGCGCTCCACGGCGGCCCGGGGGTTGGGATGCGCGTAGGAGTTCTGCCACATGCTGGCCTGCCCGGACAGCTGCCGGGCCAGTGCGTTCGCATCTCCCAGCATCGCCTGGTTCCGCAGCCATTCGACGTAGGCCGCGTTCCGCCCATCGAATTCGAAGGACGGCCTGGTGGCGTAGTACTGGCGGCGGCGCGCGGTCGGCCTCAGCGCTTTGGGCCGGGCAGGATAAAGATGTTCGTCGAAATTGACGTCCGGTTCCACCAAGGGCTCAGCTGCCGCCGAACCTGCTTCCTGGTCATCACCTGCAACGGTCTCCGGTTCAAAGACACCGTCGCTGGCCATAGGTTCCCGCATGAGTCCTCTTTCTACAAGTTGTTTCCGCGGTCCCAAGGCGTGCTGCCTGGCCGCCCTGTCCATAATCCCTGTACCCGGGGGTGCCGGGACTATTCGGGGCGAACTACGAAACTACCAAGAAACGGCTAGGCCACGAGGTTTGCGGCCGCCGTGTCCATGTGGGCCCTGATGGTTTTCCGCGCCAGCGAGGCATCGCCGGTCTCAATGGCGGCCACGATGTCGTGGTGCCGGTCCACGCTCATGTTCTTGACGCCTTTTTCGAGTCCGGCAAACATGATGGACATCCTGATGGACCCTTCCAGGGATTCCCAGGTGTGCAGGAGGGTTTCGTTGCCCGTGAGCCGGCACAGGGTGCGGTGGAACTCCAGGTCCGATTCGACCCGCTGCTGCAGGCTCTCCTTTTCCGCGGCCTTCATCGTGTCAATGGCTGCGCGGAGGGAGGTGATGGCGTGCTGGCGGTCCGGCAGTTCGCAGAGCGTCCGGGCGGCCAGGGACTCAAGGGCGGCGCGGACGGCGTAGATATCGCGGATTTCCTTCTCGTCCAGGTGGCGGACGGAGAGCCTGCCGCGGGGACCGGCGGACAGCAGGCCCTCCTGTTCCAGTTGGCGGAGCGCCTCACGGAGTGTTCCCCGGCTGATCCGGAGCATCTCCGAAAGTTCGGTTTCCACCAGGTGGCGGCCGGGTTCCAGCTCTCCGCTGGTGATCGCTGTGCGCAGTGCCGAGAGGGCCTGCTCGCGCAGGCTCTTCTTTTCCAGTCCCAGCAGCGGTGCTGTCGCTCCGGCCATGGCGTCCATCCTCAATGTTGGAAGTCGACTGTCTACAGTCGGTAATAGTTTCGATAGTACGGCAGAAAGCACGGCACCGGCCGGGACCGGTGCCGTGCTTTCCGTGGTTCCTGCTCCGTGGTTCGCACCAGCTAGCCGAGTTCGGCCAGGACCTTCGCCACGATGCGGTCCACGGCCAGTCCGTAGCGGTCGTGCAGCGTCGGCAGGGCGCCGGCGTCGAGGAACTGGTCCGGGAGGGCCACGGGTACCACGCGCTTGCCCACGCCGGCCGTGACGACGGCGGAGGCGACCGTTTCGAACAGGCCGCCCACCACGGAGTGGTTTTCCAGGGTGACGGCAAGCCGGTCGGTGTTGATCTCGGCAAGGACGGTGGCGGCGTCGAACGGCTTGATGGTGGGGGTGTGGACGACGGCAACGTCCACGTTGTGTGCCGCGAGCGCCTTCGCTGCCTGCAGCGCGCGCATGGTCATCAGCCCGGAGGAGATGAAGACGACGTCGTTGCCGCCGCGCAGCACCTTGGCCTTGCCGAGTTCGAAGGTGTAGCCGTATTCGTCCAGGACGGTGGGGACGTTGCCCCGGAGCAGGCGCAGGTAGGTGGGCCCGTCGCTGGCGGCGAGCTGCGGAACGGCCTGTTCAATGTCGATCGAGTCGCACGGGTCCACGATGGTGAGGTTGGGCATGCCGCGGAAGATCGCCATGTCCTCGGTGGCCTGGTGGCTGGGGCCGTATCCGGTGGTCAGGCCGGGGAGGCCACCCACGATGTTGACGTTCAGGTTCGGCTCGGCAGCGTCGAGGCAGAGGAAGTCGTAGGCGCGGCGGGCGGCGAACACGGAGTAGGTGGACGCGAACGGTACCAGGCCGGTTTCGGCCAGCCCGGCCGCGGCGCCGAACAGCAGCTGCTCGGCCATGCCCATCTGGAAGAAGCGCTCCGGGAAGGCCTTGGCGAAGATGTGCATGTCCGTGTACTTGCCCAGGTCCGCAGTCAGGCCGACGATCCTGTCGTTCTCCTGCGCAGCCTTCACCAGTGCGTGCCCGAACGGGGCAGACGCGGTCTTCTGTCCGGGGTCGGCGAAGGAGGCGATCATCGCCGAGGTCTTTAGTTTCGGCTTGGCCGGTGTTGCAGCGGCTGCTGCGGTGACTGTAGGTGCCGCAGCGGCGGCCGAGGTGGTGGTGCTCATGCTGAAGCCTTTCCTTCGTATCCGGCGGTGAGCTGCTCGCGGCAGACCTGCCATTCGTGTTCGTCGATGCGCATGAAGTGCGCCTTTTCGCGCTCCTCCAGCAGCGGCACTCCGCGGCCCACCTTGGTATCGCACAGGATTACCGAAGGACGTCCGACGGCGGCCGCCTGGGCGGCTGCGTTGTCGAACGCTGCCAGCAGCGCGCCGACGTCGTTTCCGTCCACCCGCTGCGTGTACCAGCCGAAGGATTCCCATTTCTCGGTCACCGGCTCGGTGCGGAGCACCGTGTCCGTCTTGCCGTCGGCCTGCAGGGCGTTGATGTCCACCATCGCGGTGAGGTTGCCCAGCTGGTGGTGGTGCGCACCCATGGCGGCCTCCCAGGTGGAGCCCTCGTCCAGTTCGCCGTCGGACAGGAAGTTGAAGACGCGGGCGCTGGAGCCCTGGTGGCGCAGGCCCAGGGCCATGCCCACGGCAATGGTGAGCCCGTGCCCCAGCGACCCTCCGGAGATTTCCATGCCCGGCGTGTAGGTGGACATGCCGGACATCGGCAGCCGGGAATCGTCCGATCCGTAGGTTTCCAGCTCCTGCACGGGGAGGATGCCGGCCTCGGCGAGGGCCGCGTAGTGGCCGATCGCGTAGTGGCCGGTGGAGAGCAGGAACCTGTCCCGTGCTTCCCAGTGCGGGTCCTCCGCCCGGAAGCGGAGCTGGTCGCCGTAGACCGTGGCGAGCATGTCCGCAGCCCCGAGGGCCTGGCCAACATAGCCCTGCCCCTGGACCTCGCCCATGTTCAGGGCATGGTGCCGGATGCGGTAGGCCGCAGCGCTGACGTGCGCCAACCGGTCCTGGACGATTCCTGCGGGCATTGCTGACTCCGTGTTCGATTCGTGGGTGATGGTCATGAGACGGTCACTGACTGCGGGGTGCTTTTGGCGGCTTCATCTGCCAGCTGGCGCTCGCGCTTGCCCCACGTTTCCCGGGTGACGAGGGCGGCCCAGAGACCGATGGCTGCGTAGAAGCTGAAGAGGAGCGCGGGGCCCATCCAGCCAAGGGCTACGAACAGCAGGGTGGTGACGAAGGGGGTGAAGCCGGAGACCATGGCGGAGATCTGGTACGCCAGGGAGGCGCCGGAGGAGCGGGTCTTGGCCTGGAACAGTTCCGGGAACCACGGGCCCTGGGCGCCGGCCAGCGAGTTCTGGCAGACCGCGTAGGAGATCACGATGGTGGCGATGACGAAGATGAACATTCCCGTGTTGACCAGCAGGAACATGGGGATGCCAAACAGGGCGGCGAAGGCGCAGGACCAGATGTACAGGGGACGGCGGCCAATACGGTCCGTGAGCCGGGCCCATGCCATCGTGGCGAAAATGCCGACCGCCGAGGCGATGCAGAGGGCCACCAGGGTTTCGGTCTTGTCCGCCAGCTGCTGGGTGTGCAGGTAGGAAATCATGTACGTGACGGAGACGGCGTAGCCGGCGGTCTCGGCGATGCGCAGGCCGATGCCCCGGACAATGCTGCGCCAGTCGGTCCTGATGACCTCGACGATGGGGGACTTGACGATCGAGCCGCTCTCCTTGACCTCGTCGAAGACGGGGGACTCCGGAACCTTGGAACGGATGATCAGGCCGACGGCGACGAGCACGATGCTCGCGAGGAACGGGACGCGCCAGGCCAGTTCGCCGCCGAGGTTCACGCTGACCAGGAAGACGAGGTTGGCCAGCAGGAGGCCCACAGGGAAGCCTGCCTGCACGATGCCGGTGTACCTGCCCTTGGACTTCCACGGCGCATGCTCGTAGCTCATGAGGATGGCGCCGCCCCACTCTGCGCCGAAGGCCAGGCCCTGGACGATGCGGACAAACACCAGCAGGGCCGGTGCCAGGAGGCCAACCTGCTCGTAGGTAGGGAGCAGGCCGATGAGGAACGTGGCTACGCCCATGAGGATGAGGGAAGCCACCAGGACGGGCTTGCGGCCCACCTTGTCACCCAGGTGTCCGCCGATGATGCCGCCGATGGGGCGGGCTGCGAAGCCGACGCCCAGGGTGGCGAACGCCGCAAGCGTTCCGGTCACGGGGTCGCCCGTGGGGAAGAAGGCGGTACCGAAGTACAGGGCCGCAGCGGTGCCGAACCCGATGAAGTCGTAGGTCTCAATCACGGCGCCGACTCCGGAGCCGACGGCTACCCGCTTTGCATCCTTGGTGCCATGCACATGGCCGCGCATTTTTAGAGCTTCGTTGCTCATGGTGTTTCCCTTTCGAAAAGCGGCTCAACTGGATCTGCCGCTGTCGACTGTTAACAAATGATACGCCAAGTGTGACCCGGATCATGATCACTGTCAACAGTCGACTTTTAGAGTTGACTGTTGACAGTCAACGCATCTACTGTGGTCCTCATCACTACCGCCGGCCGCTCCACCAGCTGGCAAGAACCGAAGGATCAACGATGTTCCATTCCAGGCTCGGGTGCTCATCCATCAGCTTCCGCCACCAGGAGCTTGATGCTGCGCTGCGCACCATCAAGGACCTGGGTTTCGAGGAAATAGACCTCGGCGCCCTGCCCGGTGTCTGCAACCACGTCCCTTATGAACTGGACGCGGCAGCCGTCGCGGCCGTGTCAGCCGAAGTTGCCGGGTCCGGGCTGCGGGTCCGCTCCGTCAACGGGGACATCGGCGACCTCAACGCAGTGCTCGACGCCGGACAGCAGGCTGGCCGTGCACGGCACCTGGATGCCCTTCTCACCCTCACGGCCAACGCCGGCGCGAAGGCGCTGGTCCTTCCATGCGGCGCCCTGGGCCGCGACCCCGTCCGGAGCGTGGACGAAGACCTGGACACGATCGCCGCCCGGCTCATCCACTCCGGGCAGCGCGCCGCGGAGTTCGGCGTCGAACTCTGGACCGAATCCCTGCACTTCCTGCGGTTCTGCTGGAACCTGGAGCGCGCGGAACTGCTGGCACAGCGGCTGGCAGGTTCCGGCGTCGGAATTGTCATGGACTTCAGCCACATCGTGGCTGCCGGCGAGGACGTCCACGCCTACCTCCGACGGCACCAGGGCCGTATCCGCCACGTCCACCTGCGGGACGCCGTGCCGGGGAACATCAACCTCAGCATCGGCAACGGCCAGGCGGACTTCGCCGGTGGCCTGAAGCAGCTCGCCGCGGACGGCTACACCGGGCACTTCTCGCTCGAACTCGAAACCCGGGACGTCACCCACGATGAACGCCCCGCAGCGGCAGCCAAGGCCGCCAGCTTCATCACCGACCTCATCTGACCATCGATTGCTGAGTACTTGCCGTTTTGAACGTCCAGAACGACAACTACGGAGCAATCGATCCATCCAAAGAAACCCAAGGAGCACATCATGACCACCATCCAGCGCACCGCCGTCCTCACCGGGGCAACCTCGGACCGGGGCATCGGCATCACCACCGCCCGCCGCTACGCCAGCCAGGGCTGGGCGGTGGTGATCCTGGACCTCGACGGCGAGAAATCAGCCAAGGTCGCGGCGGAAATCGGCAACGACTTCAACGTCCCCGCCTTCGGCCACGAGGTCGACGTCGCCAATGAAGCATCCGTCACGGCAGCCCAGGCCGCCGTCGCCGCCGAGGTCGACTCGGGCAACCTGCCGCCGGTGGGAGCACTGGCCAACATCGCCGGCATCACCTCGCCGGTTCCCTTCCTGGAAACCACCCTTGAGCTCTGGCACAAGGTCATGGACGTCAACGCCACCGGCACCTACCTGGTGACCAAGGCATTCCTGCCGGCCATGATCGACAACGGCTGGGGCCGGATCGTGAACATGTCATCGGTCTCCGCCCAGCGCGGCGGCGGCGTGTTCGGCAAGGTCCCCTACTCCGCAGCCAAAGCCGCCATTTTGGGCTTCACCAAGGCGCTGGCCCGCGAGCTCGGCACCACCGGCGTGACCGTCAACGCCATCACCCCCGGGGCAGTGGACACCAACATCCGCGTGGGCAGCACCGAGGAGCAGGAAGCCGCCATCAACGCCGGCATTCCGCTGGGCAGGAACGCCACCACCGAGGAAGTAGCCGCGGTGATCACGTTCCTTTCCTCCGAGGATTCGGCCTACCTCACCGGCACCACCATCGACATCAACGGCGGCAGCCACATCCACTGACAGTCCGGTCCGGCCCGCTAAGGACCACACGGCAGAGAGCTCAACATGACGAAAATCTTCAATGACCCCTCGGACTTCGCCGAGGAGGCCCTCGCAGGGTTCTGCGACATCCACTCCGGCCTGGTGCGCCAGGTGCCCGGCGGTGCCGTGCGGCGCTTCCGGCCGGTGCAGCCCAAGGTGGCTGTCCTTGCCGGCGGCGGGTCCGGGCATTACCCGGCTTTCGCGGGCCTCGTCGGAACAGGATTCGCCGACGGCGCCGTGGTGGGCAACATCTTCACGTCCCCTTCGGCGCAGCAGGCGTACGCCGTGGCCAAGGCAGCGGAGTCCGGAGCCGGCGTCGTCTTCACCTACGGAAACTACGCCGGAGACGTCATGAACTTCGGCATGGCCAGCGAACGCCTGGCGGCGGAGGGCATCGCCGTGGACAACGTCCTGGTGACCGACGACATCGCCAGCGCCCCGCCGTCGGAATCGGAGAAGCGCCGCGGCATCGCCGGTGACTTCACCGTTTTCAAGGTCATGGGCGCCGCCGCCGAGGCCGGCGCGGACCTCGCCGAGGTGGTCCGCCTCGGCCGGAAGGCCAACGACCGCACCCGCACCATCGGCAGCGCGTTCTCCGGCTGCACCTTCCCCGGCGCGGAAATGCCGCTGTTCTCCCTGCCCGAGGGCCAGATGGGGCTAGGACTGGGCATCCACGGAGAGCCCGGACTGTTCGACACGGACCTGCCGCCGGCCAAGGCGCTGGGGGAAGAACTCGTGGGACGCCTGCTGGCGGAAACCCCGCCCGGAGCAGGCAACCGGATTGCGGTCATCCTCAACGGTCTGGGATCCACCAAGCATGAGGAACTGTTCGTGCTCTGGGGAACCGTGGCCCCGCTGCTCCGGGAAGCCGGGTACACCCTGGTGATGCCGGAAGTTGGAGAACTCGTCACCAGCCTGGACATGGCAGGGGTTTCGCTCACGGTGACCTGGCTGGACGGGGAGCTGGAACCGCTGTGGCTTGCCCCGGCGGACACGCCCGCCTACCGCCACGGCAACGCCGTCCGGGAAGGCGGGCCCGTGGCGGACGGGGGAACGTCCGACGTCGAGACGACGTCCGCCCCGTTCGTCGCCACCGGCCCCTCCCGGGACTACGCCACCGCCTGCCTTGCTGCGCTGGAGGCCACGCAGGCCCTGTTGCACGAGGCCGAGGAACGGCTCGGCAGGATGGACGCAATCGCCGGTGACGGCGACCACGGACGCGGCATGGTGCGCGGGATTGACGCTGCCACGGGTGCTGCTTCCGCCGCCCTGGGGCAAGGGGCCGGAGCCGGCGATGTGCTCGCAGCCGCCGGTGATGCCTGGGCCGATAAGGCAGGCGGGACGTCCGGCGTCCTGTGGGGAGCCGGACTTCGGGCTTTCGGCGAAGCGGTGGGCAACAGCGCGGCACCGGAGCCCGGACAGCTCGCGGCGGCGGTCAGGGCCTTCGCGGACCGGATTGTGCAGCTGGGCAAAGCCGAGACAGGCGACAAGACCATGGTGGACGCATTGCTGCCGTTCGCATCATCCTTTGCCGGCCTGGTGGCGGCAGGCGCGGAACCGGCCCGGGCGTGGGGGGACGCCGCACGCGATGCGACGGCGGCAGCCGAGGCGACGGCCGGCCTGCTGCCCCTCAAGGGCCGGGCGCGCCCGCTGGCCGAAAAGAGCCTGGGCACACCGGACCCCGGAGCAACCTCGCTGGCCATGATCTTCACCATCATGGGTCCGCACCTCACCGCCGTCGCGTCCCGGGAAACCGTTGGAGTGCGGCAATGAACACTGAAGGAAAGACCATGGGACTGAGACTGGTTGTAGGCGCTGACGAAGCGGGGGTGGACTACAAGGACAAGGTCCTCGAGGATCTCCGCCAGGATCCCCGGGTGAGCGAAGTGATCGATATTGGAGTCAACCGTTCCGACGCGCCGGATGACTTCACCAGGCCGTACCCGTACGTGGGAATCGCGGCGGGCGAGATGATCAGGGACGGAGCCGCGGACCGGGCCATCCTCTTCTGCGGCACCGGAATCGGTGTGGCCATCGCGGCGAACAAGGTGGAAGGCATCAGGGCCACTGCGGCGCACGATTCCTTCTCCGTGGAACGCTCGGTCCTGTCCAACGACTGCCAGGTGCTGACCATGGGCCAGCGCGTGGTGGGCATCGAACTCGCGCGCCGGCTCGCCAGGGAATGGATCGGCTACACCTTCGACCCGGCGTCCGCCTCCGCGGGCAAGGTCAAGGTCCTCACGGACTTCGAAGCCTGTTAGGTCCTGGTCTTCTGGTACGTCTTGCCACGCTGCAGGAAGGATCACGATGGAGAGTTACCGGTTGAGCGACTGGTGCCGCCTGATCGGCATCCCGGTGGAGGTCCGCAAGGACTTTGAGCTGGTCCGGTCAGGCGTGGTGGACGATGCCATGGAAGATTCTTCAGCCCTATGGATCGCCGCGGATGCTTCCGGCGGCAGGGCGCTTTTCGCGGCTGCGGAAGGCTACGAGGTGTGGATCCGGCCCCGGGAGCTGGAGGGAAGGCTGTGCTACAAGATGGCCGCTGCCCTGCGGCCACTTCCTGCCGGTGCCGCAGGCCGGGCCTAGCCGCTGGGGGCCGGGGGCTGTGTTTGCAGGCGGCCTGTTCCTACACTGGGGTGATGATCACAGTCGCTGGAAGCGTGGAAACCACATTGTCCGCCGAGAAGGCCTTTGCCTTTTTGAGCCAGTTCGAGAACACCCCCAAGTGGGATCCCAACACTCCTGTCATGGATAAAGTCACGCCGGGGCCGGTGGCCGTGGGGCACAAATACAACGCCGAAGCCGAGTTCCGGGGCAAGCGGCAAAGCCTGGTCTACGAGGTCATCGAGCTGACGGACAACCACATCAAGCTGCGCGGCGAGAACAAAACCGTCATCTCCTTCGATTCCATCGACGTCACCCCCAACGGGGCCGGCTCGGTGGTGAAGTACACGGCCGAGTTCAGCATCAAGGGACCCGCCAAGATCATCCAGCCGCTCCTGAAGCCGGCCTTCATGTCGCTCCGGGATCCGGCACTGAACGGGATCCGGGACACGCTTAACTCGCTGGCCGCAGCCTGACGGCTTCGAAGAACTCCCGGAGCTCCCGGCGGGGGTCCGCCTCCAGCCGGGGCTCCTCGTCCAGGATCATCGTGGCCCGCAACGCACCGTACTCCGGCGGACTGTTCCTGAGCGTGGGTGGGCGTCTGTCATGGTTGACACCATAAGCCTTCCCCGGAGGTGGTCCGGAATGCTCCCGGCGCCTACATGGATAGGCCGGGTCCCCGTGGGCCGGTGTGTGCCTGGACCAGGGGAGAGCCGCTCAACGGTGCCCGGGCCGGCAGGCCTGCTTCGACGCAATGCTCGTTGACCGCCTGCGCCAGTGCGTCACGGTCCGTGACGGGAAGCCCCGCCAGCCCGGCGCTGTAGTCCCTGATGGCCTGTTCCGAGGCGTCGCCGCCCAAGGCCAGGTGCGCCAGCCACAGCCGGTCCAGGTCCAGGCCATGTTCCAGTATCACCGCGCCAATCAGGGCCTGCTGGTCCACCTCGTCCATCGTCCGTCCGTCCCCTCGGGAGAGTAGTTCTCCCAAGGGTTTCGGAGCGCGCCCGCTGTTGGATGGGGTGGGTAGTGGTGTTTGTCAGGCAGGCTGGGCGGCAGGCTCCCGGACTGGCTGGGCGGCAAGCTCCCGCGCCCGTCCGGCAAGCCAGCGTGCGCTCTCTTTGGGGGATCCGCTCCTGGGTGCGCGAGCTCTGCCGTTCAGCGCCACCCGCTGCGCGCCTTGGCTGCCCAGCGGCAGTTCCTTGAGGCATCGCTGCGAAGCCTGGTGGCTTTGTATCGACCCTAGGACTCACACTCTTTGCAGTACTTCCTGCCGTCCTTTTCCCTGGCGAGCTGGCTGCGGTGGTGCACCAGGAAGCAGGACATGCAGGTGAACTCGTCGGCCTGGACCGGCACCACCTGGATGAGCAGCTCCTCGTTGGACAGGTCCGCCCCGGGCAGTTCGAAGCTGTCCGCGAGCTCGGTCTCGTCGACGTCGGCAATGGCCTCCCTTCGGCCCGACTTCTCGGTTTTCAGCTCCTCGAAGCCGCTGTTTGGCTCTTCCTCGGGCGTCACCCGGGGAGCGTCATAGTCAACTGACATTGGTGCGTTCTCCTGTCGGCTGGATGCAGTTCATCCTGAACAGAGCAACAACAGAACGGGGGCTTCGGATATTCCCCACCAATTTGTAGGTAGACTGACCTACCTACTTTGTGTCTATGAAGGAGGCCTTTTGTCCGCCAGGAATAACGTTGCGCACACACCTGCGCCGCCGAAGCGTCCGGCCCGCGCGCTGCTGCTTGACGCTGCGGCGCGGCTCTTCTATGCGCAGGGCGTGGCCGCCACCGGCATCGACACCATCACCACCGAAGCCGGTGTGGCCAAGAAGAGCCTCTACAACAATTTTGCTTCCAAGGCCGAGCTGGTGGCGGCGTACCTTGAGGCCCGGCATGCGGAATGGCTGGGGCTGTACAGCAGGCGGCTGGAGGAGGCCAGGGATCCGCGCGAGCGGGTGCTGGCCGTTGTTGACGCCTATGCGGACCATGCCAACGCCGCCTACCCCAACGGGTTTCGTGGATGCGGACTGCTTAATGCGGCAGCGGAACTGCCGGCAGGTGCGCCGGGGCGGCTGGCGGTCCGGAAGCACAAGGAAGAGGTTGAGGCGCTCCTGTCACGGCACGTGGCCGAGCTGCTCCCGGCGGGCGATGGCCGCGCCGCAGGACTGGCTCGGCAGCTGGCCTTCCTCCTGGAGGGTGCCATGGCCCGGGCCGGGCTTGAGGGCAATGACGCGTGCCTGAAAGAATGCCGGACCATCGCTGCCCGGCTGCTGGCGGACGTGTGAAACCGGCGGCCGGTTCGGCCAACGCGCCGCTCTGGGGCGCTTTGTGCGTGGTGGCGGCTTCCGTGCTGTGGGGCACCACAGGCACTGCTGCCACGTTTGCGCCGTCCGTGAGCCCGCTGGCCGTCGGCGCGGTGGCCATGGGAATCGGGGGCCTGCTGCAGGCGCTGTACGCCACCAACGCAATGACCGGGCAGTGGCCGGGCCTGCTGGACCGCTGGCGTTTGGTGGCCCTGGGCGCGGCGGCGGTGGCCGTCTATCCGCTGGCCTTCTACAGCTCCATGCGGCTTTCAGGCGTGGCGGTGGGAACGGTGGTGTCCATCGGTTCCGCGCCGGTGGCAGCCGCGCTCATCGAGCGCTTCGCCGACGGCAAACACCTCACCCGCCGGTGGATGGCGGGAGCCATGCTCGGCGTCTCGGGCGCTGCCCTGCTGTCCTTCGCCGGGCACGCGCCGGCCGGTTCCCCGGGCGGTTCCTGGACATCCCTGGCCGGGATTGCCCTGGGGCTACTGGCTGGCGCCACCTATGCCTTGTATTCCTGGGCAGCCCACCGCCTGATCGGAGGCGGGCTGTCATCGCGGGCGGCCATGGGGGCAGTCTTTGGTCTCGGCGGACTGCTGTTGATGCCCGTGCTGGCAGTCACCGGCCGGCCCCTTGTTGAGTCATGGGTCAATTTCTCGGTGGGCGCCTACATGGCCCTGGTGCCGATGTTCGCCGGGTACGTCCTCTTTGGATGGGGCCTGGCCAGGATCCGGGCCAGCACCGCCACCGGGATTTCCCTGCTTGAAACGGTGGTGGCCGCTGGTCTGGCGGTCCTGGTGGTGGGGGAGCGGTTGCCGCCGCATGGCTGGCTTGGCGCCGCCGTCGTCCTTTTCAGCCTCTTTGTCCTGACGCCGGGGCGGTCAGCCCGCGGGCCGCTCCGGTCCCCTTCTTCGCCCGGGAAAAAACTTGCCCAGCAGCAGGCCGGTGCCCAGCCCCACGAGTGAAAGCCCCAGGGCCAGGAGGGCAACAATGCGGCCGCTGGCGCCGGCGATGAGCAGCGCCAGCCCGGTCAGGCCCGCGAGGGCACCGAAAAATAGGTCCGCCCTGAACCGGGGCGCGGGGTAGCCGGAGAGCAGCTCCATGGCCAGGTGGGGGTCGTCGGCGATCAGCCCCAGCTCCAGCTCCTTGAGCAGCCGCCGTTCCTCTTCGGACATTGGCATGGGATGCCCCTGGTTTCCGGGTAAAAGGGATATCGGTATTGACGCTAGGACTCCTGTGCCGTGGCGTCAAGAGCTCCGGTGACGGCACTCGAAGCATCGATTCTGGACGTCGTCCTGGCCCTGCCGTGGCACCCCGGTGAGGTCCGCGGAGGGGTGGTTACCGCCGTCGGAGTTCCGCGAACTCAAGCGAGGGGACGATGGCGCCCGCGTCCCGCTCCACGAAGTTGGTACCTGGTGGCACCACGTCATCAATGGCGTCGAGGACGGACTCGCTGAGCCGGACCTGCGAGGCCTGCACGTAGGCCCGCAGGTGCTCCTCGCTGCGGGGGCCGATAATCACGCTGCTGATGGCCGGGTGCGTCAGGGCGAAGCCGACGGCAAGGTCCACCAGCGACAGTTCCAGCTTGTCGGCCAGCCGCGCCAGGGCATCGGCGGCCAGGAGCTTCCGCTCGCTGGCGGGACCGGTCATGTCGTAGCGGCCCGGGAGCGAGTGGACCCGGGTGGGCGCCTTCCCCGGTTCAGGGGAGAAGCTGCCGGACAACCAGCCTCCGGCCAGGGGACCGTACGCCAGGACCCCCAGCCCGTATTGCTGGGCGATGGGCAGCACGTCGCGTTCGGTGCCGCGTACCAGCATGGAGTACGGCACCTGGTTGCCCAGCGGCGGAATCAGGTGGTTGGTGGTGGCCAGCCACTGCGCCTCCACCAGTTGCGCTGGTGTGAAGACGGAGGTGCCGTAGTAGAGGATCTTGCCCTGCCGGATCAGGTCGTTGAGCGTGGTGATGGTTTCCAGCACGTCGGTGTTGTAGTCCGGCCGGTGCGCCTGGTACAGATCAATCCGGTCCGTCTGCAGCCGCCGGAGGCTGCCCTCCACAGCCTGGGTGATCCAGCGGCGCGAGTTCCCGGAGTGGGCCGGGTTGGGGCTCATCTGGCCGTGGAACTTGGTGGCCAGGAAAATGTCGTCGCGGCGCCCGCGAAGTGCGCGGCCCACCACCTGTTCGGATTCACCCTGGGAGTAGACGTCCGCGGTGTCGACGGCGGTGATCCCGGCATCCAGCGCCGCATGGATGATGCGGATGCTTTCCTCAGCCCCGGTCGGGGCGCCGTGCGGGCCGCCGTTGCCTTCGCCGAAGTTCATGGTTCCCAATGTGAGTGGGCTGACGGGGGTACCCGACCGCCCAAACACCCGCAGTTCACTGAGGCTCATCCCGGTCTCCTTCCGCCGCGCTGCCACGCGTCCCCTCGACCGTCACGAGGCTACACAGCTTCCCGGAAGCAGGGCAGACGTGAGCCATAGTCCTTAGCTTTTCGTCGCACGGGGTAACGCGGCTGCCCGGGATGACGAATTGTGGCGGCCGCGTGCAACCTTGGGAGTGTGGACTTGCCCGCGCCTGTAATCCCGGGCCTGGTTTCGTCTGTGCGCCGCCCTGCAATAATCTGAACCAATCGGTTGTGCGCGGGGGTGCAGGCGCCCGGTGCAACAGGCAGCACTGTAAGTTCGGGCGGCATCACACCAGACGAGGCGGACACGCATGACGGCTTCAGACCAGCAGCACCCACAGCAACCAGGGATGCCAACAGACCCTCCCGGGCTTTCGCCCGCGGCGGGCGGGGCTGCTGCCGGCCTGGCCGTGGACCCCCATTTGCTCCAGAAACTGGCAGATGCGCACGGCGTGGGCACCTCCTTCCAGGGCTGGGACGGCCTGCCGCACACGGTGGCAGAAGAGACGCTCGTCAAGGTCCTGGCTGCCTTGGGGGTACGGGCGGACACGAACCAGGCCATCGAGGCCGCGCTGGCGGAAGCTGAACTGGCCCCCTGGCGGCGGATGCTGCCGCCCGCCGTCGTCATCCAGCAGGGTGAACCCGCGCTGGTCCCGGTCCATGTGCGCGATGGCGTTGCAGTTAAGCTGGGCATCGCCCTTGAAGGCGGGGCCGGCTCTGTTGACGCCGTCCAGGAGGACGTCCGGGAACAGCCCCGGGATGTCGACGGGGTGGCTACCCGCCGTATGACCTTCGCCCTCCCGCAGGACCTGCCCCTCGGCTGGCATACCCTGAACGCCCAGGCCGGTGACGTGACCGCGGAGGCCACCTTGGTGGTGACGCCGCGCCAGCTCACCACCGCGCAGCCGCTCGAACAGCGCCGCGGCTGGGGGCTGGCCACACAGCTGTATTCCGTCCGGTCCAGGCGCTCCTGGGGGATCGGTGACTTCGCCGACCTCGCCGACCTCGCCGCCATCAGCGGCGAACGCGGGGCCGACTATGTGCTGGTCAACCCGCTGCATGCGGCCGAACCCGTGCCGCCGGTGCAGCCGTCGCCGTACTCGCCGTCCACACGCCGGTTCTTCAACCCGCTCTACATCCGCATCGAAGCTGTTCCCGAAGTGGCATACCTGAAGCCGCGCCGGCGCGCCGCGGTGGAGAAGCTCCGTGAGGAAGTGTCCGGGCTGAACAAGGACGGCGCGCGGCTGGACCGGAACGCCGTCTACGCGGCCAAGCTGCAGGCCCTGGAAATGCTCTACCACGCACGCCGCTCCCCGGCCAGGCAGGCCGCCTTCGATGAGTTCTGCCGGATCTCCGGCCAGGGACTGGACGATTTCGCGCTGTGGTCCGCCATCCGGGAGGACCTCGCGCCGGATGACCCGTTGTGGACCGATCCCGCCTGCGCGCTGGGCACCCCGGAGGCCGAGGCGCTGCGGGAAAAGCTGGGGGACAGGATCGGGTTCCACCGGTGGCTGCAGTGGATCTGCGATGAGCAGCTCGAAGAGGCCCAGAGGGCTGCGCTGCGTTCCGGCATGAGGCTTGGGGTGGTGCACGATCTCGCCGTGGGCGTGGACCACAGCAGCGCCGATGCGTGGACCCTGCGCGGCGTGCTGGCTCCCGCCACCAGCGTGGGCGCGCCCCCTGACATGTACAACCAGCAGGGCCAGGACTGGGGACAGCCCCCATGGCATCCGGCGCGCCTTGCCGAGGCCGGCTACATCCCGTTCCGGAACATGCTGGCCACGGTCCTGCGGCATGCGGGTGGGATCCGGGTGGACCACATCCTGGGCCTGTTCCGGCTGTGGTGGATTCCGGTGGGAAATGCCCCGGGTGACGGCGCGTACGTGCGCTACGACCATGAGGCGCTGATTGGCATCCTCGCCCTGGAGGCGCAGCGTGCCGGGGCCGTGGTAATTGGCGAGGACCTTGGCACCTTCGAGCCGTGGGTGCGCGACTACCTGGCTGCCCGCGGCATCCTTGGGACGTCCATCCTGTGGTTCGAGTACGACGGCGACTCCCCCCTTGCGCCCGAAAAGTACCGGATGCAGGCCCTCGCCAGCGTCAACACCCACGACCTTCCGCCCACGGCCGGCTACCTCGCCGGTGACCACGTGGCGCTGCGCAGCGGCCTGGGTTTGCTGGAGCGCTCCGAGGCGGAGGAGCGTGCCGAGCACAACGCGTCCCTGGAGAAGATGCTCGCCCTGGTCCGGGAACGTGGCTACCTGCCCGGGGCAACCGCGGGCGGGCAGGCGGAGACGGAAGAGCAGACCATCGAGGCGCTGCACCTCCTGCTCACCCAGACGCCGTCGGTCCTGCTGGGTGTTGCCCTTGTGGACGCGGTGGGGGAGCGGCGGGTCCAGAACCAGCCCGGCACCACCGAAGCGCTGTATCCGAACTGGCAGGTTCCGCTCGGCGGGCCGGATGGCAAGCCGGTGTTCCTTGACGATCTTCCCGCCAACCCGCGCTTTAACACGCTGCTGGCAGCGGTTGAAGGCGCCCTGCACAGCTAACTGACCGCCAGCAGCCTGTGCCGCCAACAGCTTTGGTGCCGCACACGGCAAAGCGGGGCCACGTTGCACCCGTCCGATGCTCGGAACGGGCGCGACGTGACCCCGCGTTTTTGTGGTTTCGCTAGCCGGCCGTGATCACGTGGGTGAAATGGTCGTAGCGGAAGGTTGCCGGGCCGCCGCCGTGCTCGAACACGATGTTGGCACCGGGCGACGCGCCGCCCGCGCCGTAGCTGACATTCCATGACCGGTCCAGGGCGGCCTTGAATTCATAGGTGCCGGCCGGCAGGGCCGGAGCGGACAGCTTCCACACGAGGTCAGCCGGATCGAGCTGAAGCTGTGCCTGGTCGCAGGCAGGCTCCCAGTCCGCGCCGCAGCCAAGCTCACTGTTCATGCTCCCGGCAGCCGCGACAGCTCCCGGCTGCTGGGAGGCGTAAACGGCGCTGAGCAGGTGGGTGCTGTTGTCGTAGCGGAACGTCACGGGGCCGCCGGGATGGTCCAGCGTGATGTTTTGCCCGTTGAGGGCGCCGCCTGCACCGTAGTTCTCGTCCCAGCCGCCGTTCAGCGCTGCCTTGTATTCGTACTGTCCCTTGGGAAGGTCCACCGTAAGGCGCCAGATCTTGTCCGCGGGGTCGAGTGCCATC
Source organism: Pseudarthrobacter sp. NCCP-2145 (assembly GCF_023708005.1). Classification (NCBI taxonomy): domain Bacteria; kingdom Bacillati; phylum Actinomycetota; class Actinomycetes; order Micrococcales; family Micrococcaceae; genus Pseudarthrobacter; species Pseudarthrobacter sp. NCCP-2145. The sequence continues at coordinate 274,794 of NZ_BRCG01000003.1, forward strand.
ATTGCCTGGGAACAGGCCGGGTCCCAGGGTTCAGTGCAACCCATTGCCTGGTTCAGGGAACCGGCCACCGTCACGGAATCGGGCTGCGGTGCTTCGCCCACCGTCACGGTCCGGGTTTCGCTAACCACGGTGAAGCCGGGGCCGCTCAAGGAGGCCCGGTAGGCCACCTTGGTGCCGTCATCGAGCCCGGAGACGTCGTCCTGTGCCGAGTACACGGGCGAGGAATCATCCGTTGCCACCTCGGTCCAGGCGCCGTCCGCGACGCTTCGTTCGAAGGTAACTGTGTGGCTTGCCTTCTCGGGGTCCACGGTGGCACTCAGCTCCACCTGGCCCTCGGCGCTGCTGCCCTCTGCGGGCTTGTCCAGCGTCACGATGGGAGCCGGCACGCTCGCCGGGCGTGGCTGCGAGGTGGCGGTGTGCCCGCCGTTGTCCAGTACAGTGGCGCGGTACTCGACAGGTGTCCCGGCGTCCAGCGCGGCCACGTCATGGAACACCTGGTACGGGGCGGTGTCGTCAGTGCCGATGGGCACCCACTCGCCGCCTGCTGTCCTGGCCTCAAAGGTGACCTCGTAGAACGAAGAACCGCCGACGTCGGCCGTTACCTTGAGGCGCCCGTTGTCACCGGGAGCCGCTGCCGGGTCCTGGAGGGCGACGGCGGGCGCGGCCTTGGAGTGCGGGATCCGCCCGGACGACTGGTACACCACGGCGGAGAGCGGCGGGACCGTAACCGTCAGCGTGCCGGCCTCGGACGTCTTGGTTTCAGCCGCAGCGTCTCCGTAGATGCGGGTGTAGTTGCGCTTGCCAATATAAGTGGGAACCTCAGCGGTCTGCGCCTGTTCGCTGTTGTTCAGGGCCACCACGTACTCGCGCTGGTCTCCTGCGTCCGTGCGGGAGAAGGCGTAGATCCCCTGGCCTTCGGAGGCGTACCGGTGCTGGTGTGCGCCGTTTCGCAGGGCCGGGTGCTCGCTGGTGAGGGCGGCCAGCTCGCTGATCTTGCGGTACAGCGGGTGCCCGGTGTTGAAGTTGTCGGTGGCGTGCGTGGCATCCGTGCCCAGAAGGTTGTCGTCGAGGTACTCCGGCACCTGGCTGGCGAACAGCGTCTGGCGGGCGTCCTGGTCCCCGCCGGGGCCGGTGAAGCCCTGCTCGTCACCGTAGTAGATGACCGGGTTGCCGCGGGAGAAGTACATCAGCTCGTGGGCGAGCTGGTCGCGTGCCACCTGTTCGGCGTCGGACGATCCGGGGTTGTCCGCGGCGATGAAGCTGCCGATGCGGCCCATGTCATGGTTCCCGAGGAACGTTGGCAACTGGTAGACGTTCGAGTCCGCATCCGTGTACCAGTCATCTCCGGCGAAGAACGTCTCCAGCGTGCGGGCGTCCTGGCTCTTGGAGGCAAAGCTGCGGGCGGCGTCCTGGAAAGGGAAGTCCAGGACGGCCTGCATCTGGTTCCGGGTTGTGTACTGGGAGGTGAAGCCCTTGGTGGTGTCGAAGACTTCGCCGAACATGAAGAACTCGTCCTTGCCCTGGGCTTTGGCGTAGCTGAGGACGTCCGGGCCGAACTCCTGCCAGAACTCGTTGTTGACGTGCTTCATGGTGTCGATGCGGAAACCGTCAACGCCAAAGTCGCCGATCCAGGTCTTGTAGATGTCCTTCATGCCGTCCACCACGGTGGGGTGCTCGGTGAACAGGTCGTCCAGGCCGAAGAAGTCGCCGTAGTAGGCGTCCTCGCCCACGAAGGTTGTGTCGCCCCGGTTGTGGTACAGCGTGGGGTCGTTCAGCCAGGCGGGAACCTTCAGGTCCTCCTCGCCGCCCTCCAGGACCGGGATGTAGGGGAAGGAAGTTTCCGGGTCGAGCTCAGGGAAGCTTTCCGAGCCGGCGTAGTCGCGGTCGTCGAACACCTCGCCGTCCGCGGTCTTGTACGGAACTTCGTCCTTGGAGGCGTAACCCTTGCGGGCGCCTCCTTCATAGCCGATGACATCCGCCGTGTGGTTGGTGATGATGTCGAAGTAGACCTTCATGCCGCGGGCGTGGGCCTCGTCGATGAGGGCCTTCAGTTCATCGTTGGTGCCGAGGTGCGGATCGATCTGCGTGAAGTCGGTGATCCAGTACCCGTGGTACCCGGCCGACTTGTCCTCGGGCTGGACCGCCTTGTTCTTGAAGCTGGGGGTGAGCCAGATGGAGGTGGTGCCGAGGCCTTGGATGTAGTCGATCTTCTCCAGCAGGCCGGCCAGGTCTCCGCCGTTGTAGAAACCCTTCCTGGTGGGGTCGAAGCCGGACACCATGGGGTCGCCGCCCAGCCCGCCGTCGTCGTTCGCGGCGCTGCCGTTGCTGAAGCGGTCGGCCATGACGAAGTAGAAGTTCTCGTCCGTGACGGGAGCGCGGAGCGAGTGGAAGGCCGACGCCGGGCCCGGGTCTTTCGGGCCGGGTGCGGCGTGGGCGGGGAGGACTGCCGCTGAAACTGCGACGGCGGCCGCCAGCAGCCCCGCGGCTGAACGGAAGGCGGTTGCTTTGGCGGTTGTTTTGGTCGTGATGCGGGCGGTGGTGCCGGCCCGGTCGGTGCGGTCGGCCCGCTCGGCCTGGGACGGTGGGACGGGTGGAGAAGCGGCTGATCTGCGGGCGCGCGAGGGCCCGCCGGAATGGGTGCGGAATAACAAGGGGTGAGACCTTCCTGGGAGCGTCGCTGCTGTTCAGGCTTGCCGGGGTAACAGGCGGCAATGATGAGTGCGGTTCACGGGAAAGCCAGCCTTTCCGTGAGGCACATCACAACTGTAAGCGCTTGCACCGAATAACTCCAGTGATTGTGCGATGGCGTAGGTGGCCGCCTGGCGTATGTCCCGCTCTACGGCCCGCCTCAGAGGCGGGCCGGCAGGGCTCAAGCGGCAGGGCCTAAACGGCAGCGCTGCCCCGGGCTGTCGCCTTTCAGTGCTCACCTGTAATTGGCAGCGGCCCTCCGTCCAGTGGCTGCCCGGCAGTGCTCATTCGGCAGCCCTGCGCCGCATACTCGACTGGCTGTGCATATGTAGCGGACCTGCTCCGGACGCCGCCCGGCAGTGCCTATCCGGCAGTCTTCACCGGCCCTTCCCAGTGCCCAGCCGGGGCCGGCTAGATTGAAGGCACCAGGGCGGTTGGCGAGGGGGTCTGGAGGTTGTGAACAACGTCTCCCGGGCAGCCCGAGAGGGAGTCCAGGGCAAAGGTGGCCACGTTGTCGGACCGCTCGTGGGCCACGTGGAGCCAGTTCTCCCGCACCAGGTGGTGACGAGGCCAGTTACCCCCGCTGGGCGAGTCCTTGACGGGAATCAGTTCCGTCCCGCCGGCACCAACCTTGAGGACGCTGATGATATTGGAGCCGCGAACGCCCACGTACGCATAGGAACCTTGGAAGCCGAGGCAGATTTCCGCGCCGGAGTCGTCCGGCAGGCTGCGGCCCGAGGTTGCCGGACCGCGGAAGACCAGCTCGAATACCCCCGCTTCCGGCCTCACGACGAATACTTCAACGGAGTACTCGGACACCACGAACACGTTTCCGTTCTGGTGCTGCACCAGGTGCCGAGGGCCACTGCCGAAGGGGAGGACAACTTCGTGGTCAGCCACCAGCCCGGTGCCCGGCACGTAGTTCCACACCCGAAGGGTGTCGTGGCCCAGATCCGTCGTCATGATGCGTCCGTCCGCCAGCATCAGGCTTGCGTGGGCGCGGCTCTGTCGGGGCTCACCTGTACCCAGGCCCGCGTGTGGATCCACCGACGGTGCAGCAGGGAGACGGCCGGTCATTCCGCCGTCGGCATCCAGTTCGAAGAGCAGGACCTGCCCGTCGCCCCAGCAGGTTACGGTGACGAAGCGGCCCTGCCGGTCCACAGCGACATGGCACGTTGCTTCTCCGGCGGGTTGCGGATCGCCGAGGGGCTCCAGCCCGTAGTCGCCTGAGCGGCGGAAAGCCCGAACCATTTTGCGCTGTTCGGCCACTGCGTAGACCACGGGCAGGGTGGGGTGAACGGCAACGAACGACGGCGAGTCCGTTTTCGCCGCAGTCCCCAGCCGTTCAAGGCTTCCGTCGGGCTTAGCGGCCAGGGCGCCGATGCCGTCAGCATGGCCTCCTCCGTCGGGCGTGTAGGTGCCGGTCCAAATAACGGGCTGCTGCGCAGGCAAAGTCATGGGTCCATCCTGCCAACAAACGGATGCTTTGCGGTGCACCTGCCCACTAGCATGGGCCTGCAGTCACGCTGTTGGCTGCAGGCCCTCGGGAAGGGATGATGAATGCCAGTTGACGATGCAACGGCCGCGCCCCATGCCCTTGCTCCCATTGTGTCCGCCCTGCGGGCAGCCGGCTGCGTTTTCGCGGAAGACGAAGCGCAGCTGCTGGTAGCCGAGGCGCCGGACTCCGAAGCCCTCGCCGAATGGGTGGACCGCCGCATGTCCGGCATGCCACTGGAACACATTCTTGGGTGGGCGGACTTCTGCGGGGAACGGATCGCCGTGGACCCGGGAGTTTTTGTGCCCCGGCGCAGGACTGAACTGCTGGTTCACCAGGCGGTAAGCCTGCTGCAGCGCGACCGGCCGTTGTCACCGCCCCCTGTTGTTGTCGACCTTTGCTGCGGGTCGGGCGCGGTGGGTACGGCTATTGCCCGGCTGTACCCGGAGTCGGAACTGCACTCAGCCGATATTGATCCTGCCGCAGTGAACTGTGCCCGCCGCAATGTGGACGCCGTGGGTGGCCGCGTATATCAGGGTGACCTGTTCGCAGCCCTGCCGCCGGGACTTCAGGGACGGGTGCGGATCCTCGCCGTCAACGCGCCTTATGTCCCCACTGAGGCGATAAAGACAATGCCGCCCGAAGCGCGCCTCCATGAGTCACGGGCAGCGCTCGACGGCGGCGACGACGGTTTGGACTTCCACCGTCGCGTGGCAGCAGAGGCCAGCGAATGGCTTTTGCCTGACGGGCACCTGCTGATCGAGACCAGTGGACTGCAGTCCGGGCGGACAGCCGGGATTGTGGCTGGGGCAGGGTTCACTGTCCGCGCCGTCCACTCTGATGAGCTGGACGGAACTGTGGTGGTTGGTGCGCCTCTTTGTGGCAAACGCCCCCGAGGGTTTCCAGGGCGCCATACGCCGTCTCGCTGAGAATCCAGGCCCTCAGCCGGTGGCAGGCCGAGTTGCGCCGCTTAGGTCCGCGACCGGAGGATGGGCAAGCCGGGGCCGGCAAGCTCGTCCAGGTAAGGCTTGCGGCCGGCCATGCCCATTACCAGGGCGAGGGTTGAACCGGTGACCATCGGGCCGGTGCCCGCGGCGAACGAGCCATCATCAGCGCGTAACTGCAGGCCGGCCGCAAGTGTGCCGCTTTTCACGGTGAAGTCGCGTCCAGCATAAAAATCGGCTACGACGGTCAACGCCTCAACGCTCGGCCTCCGGGGAAGTCCCAGCGGTTGGCGGATGTCTTGGGCATGCACCACAACTTCGCCGAGGTAGGCCGCAAGGTGGCCTGAGGGCGCTTTGGTACTGCCGAGTATGGCGCGGAAGCGCTCTAGCGTCTCGGCCGGCGTCCTGCCGCGATGCTCGGCCAGCCTGCGCTGATTATGGACGTCGGGCCGGAAACGCGCACCGAGTATGCTGCGGAGCCACTGCCACTGGTTCAAACTCGCGGCGGCCGAGAGGTGGGCGAGAACTTGCTCGACATCCCACTGCGAACACAGAGTGGGGTGCTGCCACTGCTCTGCGGTGAGGCTCTCCAGGTCTTCTGCCAGGGCGGTCCGCTCAGCTTGGACCATGCGCCATAAGTGTTCGCTTTTCAATGACGTCCCCCTACATTCTCGCGGCCAGTGCTCACCGGCGACGCTCACGCGAGGCCGACGTGCCAGCGGCTGCCCGGATCAGACGGGAGGCACCGCTGCCGTCGAGTCTCTCATGGGTAACCCGGCGCACGGAGACTGTGAGCAGCAAATCGAGAGGGTCGGCCTCGACCTCGTCTCCCTTCGCCCAGGTTGCTCGGGTACTTCGGTCGATCAGCAGGAAGCCCGCGGCACGGTCGCGTCCTCCGCCGAAAGAAACAGGGGTGCGCAGTTGGTAGGAGAGCGCCCGGACGATGGCGTGCCATGGATAGTTCCCAGACGTGCCCACTGTTCGCCGGGCAAATCCGACAGATCAGCGGCAGGTTGGCGCCTCTCGGAGTGGACAACTTGCCAGACGGTAGCTGCTGACGTGCGCATGCCGGTTCTTTCATCCGTGGGTGTGAACTGCAGATCATCTGGAGGAACACCGAGACAGACACTATCGGGAAACATGAATCGTTGCCCCCGGTTTATCGAACAGGTCAGGGTTATGAGTCCTCTCACACCCGCTGTGTTCGCGGTGGCGGGGGTGGTCTGAAGTAGTGGTTCTGTTGTGGTTTTTGTTGGGGGTCGATGTGTGGCGGTGGCGTGAACCAGGGTGTGCCGTGGCGGGACGTGATAATCCATTGTTCTTTGTGTACGAGGTGGTGGTGCGCTGAACAGAGAAGTGCGCCGTTGCTGGTAGTTGTGGGTCCGCCGTTGGACCAGTAGGTGATGTGGTGTGCTTCGCACCACGGTGCGGGAATGGTGCAGTTGGGGAAGGTGCAGCCTTGATCGCGGGCAATGAGGGCGAGGCGTTGGACCGGGGTGAAGAGGCGGGTCTTGCGTCCCAGGTCCAGGATCTCGCCCTCGGTGCCCAGGACTGCGGGGATGATGTCGGCGTCGCAGGCGAGCTTGCGCAGGGTGGAGGCGGACACTGGACCGGTGAAGACAAAGTTCCCGGCCCCGGAATGGGAGCCTGTCCCGTTCACGGTGCTGGTATCCCCGACTGAGACTGCACCGGCGCTTGCTTCAGTGCCAGTGCCAGCGCCCGTGCCTGTGGCTGCTCCAGAGTTAGCGCCAGTGGTTGCGCCGTCGCCGGTGCTTGTGTCAGTGCCTGTGGGTGCGCCGCCCGTTCCTTCGCTCCAGGGGCCTGTTTCCTGGCGTCCGGCGGTGGTGGGGCGGTGGGGG